>JBAZYI010000044.1:0-14321 GCA_041659345.1 Candidatus Nanopelagicaceae bacterium
CGCCGGTGTTATCCAAATTCTGGGGTTCATAAAGCGAACCGATGTTAATCGTTGCATCCGAGTTTGCCGTATCTGTGCTCGTGCTAGAGGAACACCCGGCAAGCGTGAGTGCTACGGCAATGGCGACGCCAAGCCATCCGACCTTTTTTCCATTCTTCCTAACCATTTCATATCTCCTTAGCCGTTATTTGGGTGTTTTGGATGGTCTAAATCTCTTAGTGAATTTCGTAGTTGTCACGGAATATTGGATTCTTTTCGCCGGCGTAGACCGGCACTTGCAGCCGATTCTGTGGCGGCGGAAGGGGGCAGTTGTAATGTATTGAGAAGCCACATGGAGGTACGAAAGCTCTATTGAAATCGACTATCACTCGCTCAGAGCCCTCGATTCGGTGGACGAAAAGGAATCGTCCAGCTGGGTAAGTCTCGGTACGGTTTGTGGGATCACCAAAGACGAGTAGAAGTGGGCCATCGTCATCAAATGCATCAAGGACGTAGTCAGTGCCAGCAATGGTTACTCTGATTTCACCGGGTACCGCTAGGTCACGCAAGCCGGGTGCCTCTCTTACATATTCAAATGGAACGGGTCGAGATTCGGGAAATGCGGTGAACATTCCTTCGAAAACCCAGTTGGGATCAAAAGGGTAGATATCGACAGTGCTAAAAGAACGGATCGCTTCTGAGTTGGAATCCCATAAACGAATTCCGTTCCCAATAATCTTTCCTTCGAAGTCTCTACGCACCAGTCTCGTTGCGGTTACTGTTTCCGGCTGTCCAACTACTGCTTCTTCTAAAGTTATTTCTTCATCATCGTGCAGCCAACGTGTTTCAATCAGCGCAAGGTTGCCGTTAGGTGAGACGAGAGTGGATATTCGTTTGGCTCTCCACGCATCCCAATCTGTATGTGTAACTTCGGTTACGAGACTCATGGTGCAGATTACCTAAGGAGACAGCTCAAAGTCCAACTAGAATATACATTCGCATTTGCATATTCATTGCACTTTCGCTAACTATGCTCCAAGTGATTGCACACTAAGGGCGCGGGCGAGTGAATCTCTTGCCTCCGTCACCCGACGACGTAAAGCTGATGCGGCGTCTTTGCCCGTGACGTCAAGCCAGTAATTGGCTTTGTCCAGAGTTGCTTGCGTTGTTATGTAGATTGGAAATGCATATTCAGTGAAGCGGGTTGCCGATTCGAAGGATTTGCGCTCGGACATTATCAACAACATTTCGAAGTAGTTGTCGACGTAGCTTTCAATCTGATCGCGATTTAACGCGCTGTTAAAGCCGTTAATCAACGCAATGCGATTGGCATTTGAAGTCTCTTCGCTGACAATCTCAGCCCAAGCTTTTGCTTTGTCTTCGGCTGTTGGGAGTGAGGCGACTGCCTGATGATGGCTTAGTTCACCCAAAGTAGACGGATCCTTCTTCAATTCCTCGTCCAACCCGACTCGGGTGACGAGGCCACGTTCGGCGAGTGTGCAAAGTAGGTGCCAACGCATATCGGCGTCGAGTGTGAGTCCCTGCAGTTGACCTTTGAGAACCGACAGGATTCGTTGATTCTGATCGGGCGTAAATGCAAGTGTTGCAAACGAACGTGTGTATTGAAGTTGGTGGTCGCTACGTGGCTCCGCGGAATCCATGAGTGATTCCAGCCCACTGGCAACTCGTGAACGAAGTGCATCTCTCAGCAAAGAATGGGCATATTGATTGACAGCTATCGCTATCTGGTCGGTGATCTGCGCGACAACAGTGATCTCGGATTCTCCGGGCAGACCCGCAAGTGCGATCTCAACGAAATCCGTCGAAGATATCTCGGCATCTCGGAGCATGTCCCATGTGGCGCTGAAACAGAGCGCGCGGGCAAGTGAGTCACTTATATTCCCAATGTGGTTCTTCAGCGTCGTTATTGAATTCGCATCAAACCGGGTTTTCGCGTAAGACATATCCTTATCGTTAATGAGAACAAGGTCAGCGGCTTTCTCTCCGATTAGTTCGGGAACATGGGTAATTTCACCGGATACATCCAGTTCGACCAATTTTCTGCGCAGGAGTGACCCATGCCGGAGGTCGTAGAGGCCTATCGCGATTCGGTGCGGGCGAAGCTCCGTTGAGCCGACAGGGATTATTGGTGCTTCTTGCCTGATTCCCATGGAGGTGTAGATCCCTCCTGAGATCTCTAGAACTGGGCGCAGTGTGTTGACCCCCGCGGTTTGAAGCCATGTTGCTGACCATGCCTTCAGGTCGCGCCCACTAGTTGCTTCCATTTCAGTGAGAAGGTCGGCAAGAGTCGTGTTCTTATATGCGTGCTTCGCAAAGTATTTCTGCAGGCCTCTGATGAAATTGTCACGCCCTACATATGCCACGAATTGTATGAGGACGGAGGCGCCCTTGGCGTAGGTGATACCGTCGAAATTGGAGTTTGCTGTTTCGATGTCCGCAACATCGACAACTATTGGGTGAGTTGATGACAATTGATCTTGCCGAAGGGCCCACGTCTTTTGTCGAGCATTGAAATCCGTCCACGTATTCTTGAACTCGGTGCATTCGTCGGTGGCGGTAAAAGCGGCCCACGTGGCGAACGATTCATTTAGCCAAAGATCGTCCCACCATTGCATAGTGACCAGATTACCAAACCACATGTGCGACATTTCGTGGAGGATTGTATTTACTCGATACTTATATAGACGTTCGGTTACTTTGCTTCTGTAGACGAAGAGCTCTTCCTTGAAAGTTACTGCTCCGACATTTTCCATAGCGCCCCAGTTGTAATCCACGACGGCAATCTGGTCGTATTTATCAAAGGGGTAGGCAAGTCCGAATACTTTCTCAAAATATTTGAAACCTTGTTTAGTGATTTTGAAAATCTCTTCGTGGTCCAAGTGTGGAGCCAGAGATTTGCGACAGTAGATGCCGAGTGGAATCTTCTTCTCGCCGACGTAATTATCATGAACATGGTGGTATGGGCCGGCGATGAAAGCGGTCACGTATGTGGCAATGCGGGCGGTCGGGAAGAATCTCCAGGTGGTGTACTCCGATCCTGTCGGTATTTTGGATTCAACAGGGCTATTTGAAATCGCTTCCCAATGGTTGGGTACGGTTGCCGTGAGTGTGAAGGTCGCCTTCAAATCTGGTTGATCGAAACATGCATACATGTGTCGGGTAAGTGCAGGTGCACATTGCGAGTATAGGTAGACCTCTTGATCGGCGGGATCTACCGAATATTGAAGTCCTTCGCCGTCTTTAGAGAAGATAGCATCGGATTCGATGATGAGTTCATTTTCTGCGGCTAGGTTCTTAAGGAAAACGGATTCACCGTCAAAATGTGAAACATCAATGGCAATGCCATTGAGTGTTGCCGAGATAATTCGGCGCGCAGGCGCGTCGATAAAAGTGTCAATACCTGGCTCGTTGCAGGAAAAGTGGACCATGGATTTGGAGTAGAAGGTCTCCTGATCGGGAACTATCTTGAGCGTTACGTCATAACTCTCTATATGTAGGTACTTCGAGCGTTCTTGCGCCTCGACTTGCGAAATATTTACCCCTGGCATGGAATTCGTCCTCTCTGACAACTTTGCCATCCTAGGACAGATATCTAACAGAAACAGAGGGTATTTTGGGCGAACTCTGGTGAATATGTTGGATCGGGGGCCATAATCTCGCAATGACAGAAGTGACTCTGCGTAAAATGACTGAGTTCGAGTTTGAATGCTTTCGGGCCAAACTGGTCACCGATTACGCGGCTGCGAATGTTTCAGCTGGTCGTTGGAGCGCTGAAGAGGCTGAAGAGAAATCAGCGGCTCAGACAAAGGAGTTGCTTCCTCAGGGAGTTGATTCCCCGCGTGTGCTGTTGATGGCAGCTGAAAATTCTGGTGGAGAGAAGGTCGGTCATGTATGGGTAGGACTTGATCGCCAGGGAAGCGCTGGAGGTGCGTGGATTTACGACATTGAAGTCATAGAGGATCATCGAGGTAAAGGGTATGGGCGTGCGATTTTGCATGCAGCAGAGCAAGAGACATTGAAGAATGGTGTGAGTTCAATTGGCCTCAATGTATTTGGCACCAATATCGTCGCACGAAGTCTGTATGAATCTGCGGGATATGAAATCACTACCCAACAGATGCAGAAGGAGATTAAGCCTCTATAAGTCGGGAGCGCAGAGACCTCGACCAAGAATCGCTGCACCTGTCAGATCGCCAGATTGGAAATCTGTCACCGAAGAACTGGCTTCCGGAAACATTAACTGAGATTGGTCGGCTACATGTGCGAGTCCAATTAAGTGTCCAAGTTCGTGCAGAACGACTGCATGAACAAGTCGAATTCCGTCGGGGATTAGAAGCAATCTGGCTAATCCTTCAGAGTTGAGTTCAACCATTCCTGTCACAAAGACTCTTGGTCCGCTGCCGAGTGAAACGGAGGCGCTTCCGCTCTGACCTTCAACGCTGGCAGCGAAATCCGCGTTCTCAGTGATACTCTCCCACGCAAAAAGAACAGGCACCCAGTGATCGCCGTAACGTGCGGGTTGAAAGAGATCTCGTTCCGCGGAAGGGGTTTCAGATGTCGCTCCATCGTAGATAAATTGAAGTCCAGTTGCTTGGGAGATTCTTGAAACGGCGTCCATAATTATTTGATTCCCACCGATGGGTTCGCCATCTGGTCGAATCACAAAGTGGATTGGCCGGCATGGGTCGTAAGCCACTGGAGTGGATTTATCCTCTTGGTACTGAACAAATTTGTAAGAATTATTGGTGAAGGCAAGCGGCGCAGGCGTTCCAATGGGAGTTGGAAATTCTTCTGTTCCAGGTGTTGGTCCATTGAATGTACGAACAACTGAAGACCCAACATTTGTTGACGTCGGCGCAGGGACATTATTGGACACGAACTGCAATCTGGTTCCCAAATTGCCACCGTTTCGTGACCAGATGGAAGTTCCAAGAATGAGGATTAGAACCATAAAGGGAAGTAATGTTTTGAAACTTCGCTTTCGGGAATGTCGCTTCTGCGCGCGCAACTGTCCTGACGGTACAGATCGCCAGATTTCACGAGGCTCGATTCGCCCTTCTGCTTCGTCTGTCACCCAACGTGGTATTCGACCAGAGGGTGAATGTGGAATGTCAGATGGGTTTATTTTCCCAAAATCGTCTTTGTGCAACTGCGCCTCCCGGGGAATTGAGATACGTAGAAGAGATTGAATGCGCTCGATTGAAGTAGTTATTGTTACCTAAAATAGAGCAGAAATGTAATAAGCGCACTAGTCATAACTTTAAAGGGGCTAGGTACTATCCCTTACGATTCATGAACAGGTATGTTCATGAAATTCGTGAGAGATGATGAGGGCCATCGAAAGGGGAGGATGAATGAGTACGCATTTATTCTCACGTGTCCCAGCCGAGAAAGCTGCTGCGGATACACCCGCAGATAGAGATCGAGTTGTCGATGCGGCTCGTGCTTTTTCATTACTAATTGTTGTTGTTGGGCATGCGTTCATGGCTGTGGTGGCTTGGCGAAATGGAGTTCCTAAAATTGGGAATCTGCTGGCTGCATATCCATTGACTCAGGCGATAACGTGGATACTGCAGATAATGCCTCTCTTCTATTTTGCAGGAGGCGCGGCAAATACAATCTCGTGGGATAGGCACCTAGCTCGTGGGGGAGAGTATCCAACTTGGATGTGGACCCGTGCCCAACGATTGCTCCGTCCGCTCTGGGTCTATCTGACAATCGCGGGATGTATTGGTGGAATTGTTTCCGTAATTGCTCCGACTCGTATAGCGGCACCCCTCCTGTTTTTGATGACTCAGCTGCTCTGGTTTCTTGGTTCGTACATTCTTGTCACCGCGCTTACTCCTTTATTTCACTCTATTAATAAGGTAAACGGTGCACTGGCCACTCTCGGACTCCTACTTGCCGTCGGATTTTTGGATTCACTGCGATTATTCGCGGGTTGGCCGGGCGCAATCGGCTTAGTGAATTTCGTTCTAGTGTGGACGATTCCTGCGTATCTAGGATCTCTGCGCGCTCGCGGCATTCTGGCTCGGTACTCCAGATCCTTTCTGGTGGGGGTAGTGGTCTTTAACCTCTTTGTGAACGCCCTCCTCGTCAAGTTCGGACCCTGGCCACTCTCTCTCGTGGGGATGCCAAAGGAGCCGATAACCAATATGGCCCCGCCTTCGGTTGTTCTAGCCATCCATTCGGTCACATTGGTCGCCATTCTTTCCGTAGTTAATGGACCCTTAACTCGACTATTGATTCGACCCAAGGTGTGGCGACGCATTACTGGGGTGAACTTGGTGGCGATGACCCTTTATCTCTGGCATCTTCCAGTTCTAGTCGGGTTGGTAGTGCTCACCCACGGCCTGGGCTGGGATCGGCCTACCCGAATCGGGGTAGAGGGTTACCCCGAGCCTGATGGATGGAGATACGGTCTCGAATCCCTCGGATTTTGGATTCTTTTCGCCGTGGCTGTGTGGACAATTGTCCGATTAATGTGGGTTTTTGAACATGCGCCGCTGCCGTTGTGGGATTCATTCCCACGTAGCCCGGCTCCTCGTGGTCGATTGGCGACCATTCTGGTCGCGGTTGGCGTCATAGGCGTTGGAGCCTCGATGTTGATGCTCTCGGGAATCGGTCTGGGCGGATTTCCTACCCGAGTTGTCTATCGCTTAGGTATACCTCTCAATGCTGCGCTCGCCATGGGGATGCTGGTGGGATCCGGCGCTCTGATTCGCTGGGCAGGAGCTACCAGCACTCATAAGTGAAGGCTTGACATCGTAGTGAGCGGTTGTTTATTATCCTCCTTGTAGTGAACGATTGTTCATAACAGGAAGAGGACGGAAATGATTGAGATAAAGGGTCTCACCAAGGTCTTTGGATCAACTCGGGCTGTTGAGGATGTCACTTTTACTGCGCCAACCGGTGCCGTGACCGGATTTCTTGGACCAAATGGCGCGGGCAAGACCAGCACTCTGCGGATTTTACTGGGACTCTCCCGGCCCGATCAGGGAGTCGCCTTCGTAAATGGTGTCACATACAGTGAGTTGGATTCCCCCCGTCGTACGGTGGGTGCGGTTCTAGATTCGATGGGTTACCACCCGGGCCGATCTGGCCTTGATCACCTTCGAATTGTCGCAAAGGCTGCAGGAATTAGCCGTAAGCGGATAAATGAGGTGCTCGGGTTGGTCGACCTGGAGTCGTCCGCAACTCGGCCAGTTGGCGGATATTCGCAGGGAATGCGACAGCGGCTGGCACTAGCGACTGCGCTTCTGGGCGATCCTCCTGTCCTTGTTTTGGATGAGCCAAGCAACGGATTGGATCCAGCGGGAATGGCTTGGCTCCGAGATTTAATAAGTGAGTGGGCAAGACAAGGACGGACCGTTCTTTTTTCAAGTCATATTTTAAACGAAGTCGAGATGGTTGCCGACCATGTCGTGATTATCAATCGAGGAAAAGTAGTTCGAGAAGGGGCCATGTCAGAACTTCTTGGTGAATCTTCAACTGGACGATTAGAGGAATTGTTTTTTGAAGTTACGAGTAGCAAAGCGCAGATGCAGTTATGAGGAATCTTCTTGCTGCGGAGTACCTCAAACTCCGAACTACGAAAACCACATGGGCACTTCTCGCTGCAACGGTAGCGACAACTGCTCTTGCAGTTATCGGCGCGATCATGGTTGCATCCAACTCGAAACTCGATCTCGAGTCTCTGAGTGGCATACGCACAGTTCTGCATGTAACTGCGAGCGGAGGAATTTTTGTACTCGTACTCGGTGTCATAATTTCCGCCGGCGAGTACCGACAGCGCACCGCTACCGATACCTTTCTCACCACGCCGCAGAGGTGGAAAGTCATCGTCAGTAAGTTGTTGGTCGCCACCAGCAGTGGAGTTGTATTTGGTGCATTGGCAGCCGGCTCCGCAATGGGAGTTGCTAATCACGTGTATGCAGCCAAGGGATATACATTCCCACTCGGTTCATCACAAGCATGGACGATATTGGGTGGATCAGTTCTGGCGGCGGCTCTCTTCGGTGCAATCGGTGCAGCGACAGGAAGTCTTGTTCGCAATCAAGTCACCGTCATCGTTGGTTGGCTCAGTTGGCTCTTCGTCATAGAAAACATAATCCTTGGACTCTCATCTACTGTTGGGCGATGGCTTCCAGCAGCCCTCAATCGATCTCTCGTGCGTGACCCCAATGCAGATCTGTTAGGGCAGGGAACTGCCGGTTTCGCTCTGCTCGCCTATGGTGTAGTTATTGTGTTTGCCGCGCTCCTAAATGAAAGTAGACGTGATGCCTAGACCGCTCTCCAAAAAAATCCTCGCCTCAACTGGTGGGGATACTGAAGCGATACGGGAGCACATTCTCGAATCTGCTCTGCGAGTCATCCAGAGCGAGGGACTGGCCGGCGCATCGACTCGCGTAATCGCCGCGGAGGCGGGAATCGCCGCGGGCACTCTCTATAACTACTTCGATGACCGACTCCAATTGCTCGCGCAAGCCATCCTTAGACGTATCCAGATTCTCTCTCATCCAGTGGTCGACCTGAGTCTGCAAGCGGGACAGGGCACCGTCGTAGGAAATTTGCGGGATGTAGTTCGCCAAGCCGGGAAAATTCTGGATGAAGTAGTACCGCTCATCGGTGCTGCATTCTCCGACACTGAGCTCCTTGGAGCATTTCAGCAGGAGGCGGCAAAGACCCACATCTCTTTCAACCCTGTCTACCTGGTTGAGCGGTACTTATCCGCTGAACGCGAACTTGGTCGGATCTCACCGCAGGCAGATTGCCACGCCGCTGCCTCGACGATCATAAGTGTTTGCCATGACCGAGCCTTCCAGCGCTACTTACATGGTGGTGTTGGTGAGGTGGAATCGATGTGGAAAGAAATTGATTTCATTGCCAGCGCAATCGCGCCCCGAGAGACAAATGTAGGAAAGGATTCTTAAAATGAATAACCGTGAATTCAAGGGTGCCAAGATTGCAGGTTCACTCGGCGCCGTCATGATTATTGCGCATCTTCTTCTAGCTATTTTTCTTGGGCTCGCAGCTTCGCAATGGATGAGTGGTGCCGGCATTGGTCTGGTTCTCGTAATCGCTGCTTCGCTGCACGTAATCTTGTTGAGGCGCAGACAGAACTCTTAACTTCGCCCAAATGCAATGAACAGCGAGTCTTAACGGTCTTTCTGTTCATACTTCCATTTTTGCAGCGAAGGGGTCGTTTTGACCTTTGAGGGCGCAGATAAGTCGTCTTGTCGAGGATGTTGCAAGTGCAATTAAATTAAAGAAGTGACTTTTTCGTTTTCCTGATGCCAAACTCGAGTTCGATGTTGAAGCGTGCCAACCTTTTAACGACATCTTGGTAGTATGTACAGATAAGTTGTGAAAATTCAGCCATGGCATGCAAGGAGAGGTAAATGACAGGGCACAATCACGCGCAGAGCGCGTCCTCGAGTCGTGGCCGTTTGGCCGTCACCCTCGGAATTACCACAACGATTCTGATTGTCGAACTGATCGGTGTCCTTGTCACCGGGAGTCTTGCTCTTCTCGTTGACGCCGCTCACATGCTTACGGATGTTGGTGGAATTCTCCTGGCGTTGTTCGCAGCGAACTTAGCGACCCGGCCGGCTAATGTCCGCCGAACGTGGGGTTACGGTCGCGCCGAGGTTCTGGCGGCCACAGCACAGGCGACCGTTCTCCTCGGCGTGGGAATATTTGTTTTTGTCGAGGGCGCACAACGACTTATCAAACCCCCGGAAATTGCATCGGGGCCACTCGCTATCTTTGGCATCATCGGACTCATTGGAAACATCGCCTCGATTATGGTGCTACTAAGCGTCCGAAGTGCGAACTTCAATTTGAGAGCCGCATTTCTGGAAACAGTCAACGATGCTCTTGGTTCTGCTGCTGTCATAATTGCTGCGGTGGTCTTGGCCACCACTGGATGGATGCGCGCCGATGCCGTGGTGGCGATGTTGATCGGGGTTCTTATTTTGCCGCGCACTCTCAAACTTCTCTGGGAGACTATTGATGTGCTTCTCGAGTCCACCCCCCGAGGACTCGATCTCGAGTCAGTCCGCACCCATATTCTCGAACTTCCGCATGTTCAATCTGTCCACGACCTACATGTAACACAAATCTCTTCTGGTTTACCAGTATTAACCGCTCATGTGGTTGTTGATGACGAATGCTTTTACGATGGACATGTACCCGCAATAATTGACGATCTCCAAAAATGCGTTGCAAAACATTTCTCGATTCAGATTGAGCATTCGACTTTCCAAGTAGAACGCGCAAAACACGCTGATCACGAGCACCCGACCCACGCATAGATCAGAGAGTTGACTTATAACTCAAGGACGTCGCATAGATCTCGCGGCAATAAAATTCCGCATATTCGCAGCCTCGGTCGTGTGGGGACAAACAATGACCCGCATTCCCTTGGAACGTGTATTCATCGATCAGATTTGCTATCATCGTTGAGTGA
The DNA here is from genome assembly GCA_041659345.1 of Candidatus Nanopelagicaceae bacterium. Classification (GTDB taxonomy): domain Bacteria; phylum Actinomycetota; class Actinomycetes; order Nanopelagicales; family Nanopelagicaceae; genus QYPT01. The sequence continues at coordinate 10,472 of JBAZYI010000044.1, forward strand.
CGATGATAGCAAATGTTGAACCAGCTGTCGCTCTATTCCGCTCCTTAGGAGACCCCGTCCGTCTGACGATTGTCAGCCGACTTGCTCAAGGCGAGGCCAAAATCAGCGAACTGACAGTCGAATTGGGACTTGCGCAGTCCACAGTGTCAGCTCACGTAGCATGCTTACGTGATTGCGGACTCGTTACCGGACGTATAGAGGGGCGCAAGATTTTCTATTCGCTCTCTCGGCCAGAACTGATGGTCATGCTCGCGGGCGCGGAATCTCTTTTGGAGGCAACCGGAGTCGCAGTGAGTCTGTGCCCGAACTTCGGCCTGGACGGCGGCAATCAACTTAAACATGAGCGCGCAACTGACAGGCTTTCGGGGGGCTCTCGATGAGCAGTGCTCCTGATTCGGGGGAGAAGCACTCGGCGGAAGAAGGAGAGTTGGAATCAGTCAAATTTTGGCGGGTCAGAGAATTTCAGGCAGCAGCGGTATCCGGTGCTTTGTTGCTCGCGAGTTGGATGGCCACCAAAATCCCCTCGCCTGACTGGGTATCTCTATGGCTGGCCGCAGTCGCCCTGTGTATTGCAGGCTGGACATTCGTTCCCTCTGCATGGAGGAATCTTTTTAAGGGCAAAATCGGTGCGGGAACTTTGATGATGACTGCCGCGCTGGGTGCGGTTTCCCTCGGCCAGGTTGAGGAAGCTGCCACACTGGCGTTCCTCTACTCGATCTCTGAAGGGATGGAAGAGTATTCGCTGGCGCGAACTCGAAGAGGACTCCATGCCCTCCTTGATCTCGTGCCACAGCAAGCTCGAATTCTGCGCGGAGGCGTGGAGATCACAGTCGCGTCAGCTAGTTTGAAGGTGGGTGATCACATGGTGATCCGACCCGGGGAGCGACTGGCAGCTGACGGACGAATCCTGGATGGCGAGACGTCAATGGACACCTCCGCGATAACAGGTGAATCCATCCCGATTGAGGTCGGCCCAAGCACTCCGGTATATGCAGGATTCATCAACGGCACAGGACCTCTTGTCGTCGAAGTCACATGCACGGCAGAGAATAATTCTTTGGCAAAAATCGTACACATCGTCGAAACTGAGCAGGCTCGAAAGGGTCCCAGCCAGCGACTGGTCGACTCGATTGCCAAATTCCTTGTGCCAGGAATTATGGTTGCCGCCGCGCTTATCGTCGTTTACGGATTCCTTGTCGGTCAACCATTGTTCTGGCTTCACCGGGCTCTTGTTGTTTTAGTTGCTGCATCGCCGTGCGCTCTGGCGATCTCAATTCCTGTCACCGCCGTTGCCGCTATCGGTGCGGCTAGCAAAATTGGCGTTCTAATCAAGGGAGGAGGAGCGCTGGAAGCCCTCGGAAGGATCCGCACGATCGCCTTCGACAAAACTGGCACCCTCACTCGAAACGAACCCACAGTTGTTGAGGTTATCGCGACAGCCGGCACGACCAACTCTCACCTACTGGCAGTCGCGGCTGGGCTGGAAGCGCGCAGCGAACATCCACTTGCTCGCGCCATTCTTGGTGCGACAGTAGATCGGATCGCTGCAGTTGACGTGAATACCCTTCCCGGTGAGGGCATTGTAGGAATCATGCACGGCAGAAAAATACGTCTCGGACGCCCAGGTTGGATTGACGCTGGAGTTCTCAATGAAGATGTCACTCGGATGCAGCAAGCCGGCGCCACTGTCGTTCTGATTGAAGAGGATGGCAAGGTGGTAGGCGCTATTGCCGTACGAGATGAACTTCGCTCAGAAGCCAACGCCCTCATCAACCGACTTAATGAGCATCCTTATCGCACGGTCATGATTACGGGCGACAACAAACTAACCGCGCACGCAATCGGGATTGCAGTTGGTGTGACTGAAGTTCATGCTGATCTACGCCCCGAGGAAAAAGCCCAGATTATTCGCTCTTTACAGCAACGTGAATTCACGGCAATGGTTGGTGACGGAGTGAATGACGCACCCGCTCTCGCGACCGCGAAGATCGGTATCGCGATGGGCGCCATGGGGTCCGACGTCGCCATCGAAACCGCCGATGTTGTTTTAATGGGTAAAGACCTCACCAATCTTGGTGATCTTTTTGATCATGCCCGGCGTGCCCGCCGTATCATGTTACAAAATGTTGGCATGTCACTAGTTCTCATTACGATCCTTATTCCACTTGCCCTCCTTGGCATCATGGGATTGACAGTAGTCGTACTTGCTCACGAACTTTTCGAGATTGTCATTATCGGGAATGGTGTTCGCGCTGGTCGAATTCGAAAGACACACTCGCGGGTGCAGTAAATCTTGAGTGGACAAATACCAAGCCACGCGGTAGCCACTCCAATAAACAAGTAGAGGCCGTAGCGTTCAAGTACATTGTCGTCCCATAATTTCTTGCATTCTAATTTGGCTTGAAGATTAAAGTAACGGATGGATTGACTTAGCCGTCGATAGAATGATCTTGGTTGAATCAGACGCCATACCCTTGACAACTGCAGACACCACCAAAGGTGAAACCAAACTCTTGTCTTCTACCGCAATCCCCACACCTTAAACTGCTCGCTGTATATCTGATCGAAGTTGATGGTTGATATTTCAACGCCGTGCACAAAATCGTCCACTAAGGTTTCACGAAAAGCGTTGATTATCGGAGGGGCTATATTAACGATTGGTGAGGCTGACGGAGCCGTTCTGCGCACAAAATAAGAGGCCTCGAATTTTAACTCGATGCCTTTGCTCAACTTCCTTAACTTCTTGATCGATACCAATTGATCAGTCTTTCGTTTCGGCAACTCCGAGGCTGAAAGCGTTTTAAGTGGAGTAACCGACTCCGGCACTCAACCATTTCTTCTACAAAATCGAGGCGCGGCAACCGTGACATAAATTCGCGTCACTCGGAGTAGCTAATGTTTAAAGCGGATGAGGATTCGCAATCTGGGTAGTGAGGTCCACCTTCCAAAAACTACTTGGAACAGAAGAATTCAATTGGAATATTGTTGGGATCGCGCGCAGTTACCGCCCAGCCGTATGACACATCTTCAACCGGGCCATGTTCAAATCCAAGCTCATCAAGTTTTGCTGCCCAACCTCGGACTTCACTCTCAGACGCACAGGCAAGACCAAGATGGTCAAGACCAACCGTCAAATGGGAGAACTTCTGTCCTTTCGCTGCCGCATCATGTTGAGTAAAACCAAGGACAAGGCCAGATGGAAAATTAAGTCGGACGCGCTTCCAGCCTGGCCCCTCGCGGCGAATAACAGTGGCTTCTCCGAGGAGTGATTGGTACCAGGTGGCGGTGGATTCTGCGTCATTCACGGTAAGCGTGATGTGGTGGATGGGATTTATCATCACCCGAGCCTATTCTCCGTCCAGCCCGGCGGGGAGGCGAGATCCCGGTTCTAGGCTGTTGGGGGAGTTGGAATTGGGGGTTTTAGTGCTGGAGAGGCTCTTTTGAGCCGGCCGGAGGTCGCTCTCCTGGGTAGGGGATTTGAGCGCTCACCCCCTTTCCTACCTATCTATTACCTATCTATTAGTCTTTTTTATTACGGCGTGTCTCTGCAGGTCCTTTTGGGCAAATAGGAGTAAAACCCTCGTTTTGACCTGTCTGGGTTGGGTGAGTTACGCTCCCACCCTGCTCTTCTTTAGAGCTTTTCTACTGATGCCCTACTAATTTAATTTAGAAGGCGCTGCACGGAACGGGCAACACACCCGACCGCGTGGGTCGGAAGTTAAGCCTGAAAAACAGCAGTGTCATAAGACGTAAAAGTCGCGCGACTTTGTGCGTCGTCACGAATGGAGAATGATGCCAACAATTCAACAGCTGGTTCGTCGCGGTCGTGCTGAAAAGACCACGAAGACAA
>JBAZYI010000045.1:0-13984 GCA_041659345.1 Candidatus Nanopelagicaceae bacterium
ATAACTTGAATTCGTTGTTCTTTATCAATGAGAAGCGCGGAATCCACCTGCCCATTAGAGATGGCTGAAATTATCTGGGAGGTGGTGACCTTTGCATATTTATTACTGGCAGCAGAGACCTGGCCAAAGATTGTCACCGCGACGATTGCCATAATGATCCAGAAGAGCGGCCCACGCAAAATTCTTTGGGAGCGCGTTTGAGGCTTCTTTCGTTCGCTCTTCTTACTCATCTTCTTATTCATCTGCTGCTGAGTCTTCTTCTCACTCTTCTGCTGAGCCATTATTTGGATGTTCTCTTCTCTTAGGAGTACATATGCTTGGCGAGTACGCCAACGAATGGGAGATTGCGGTACTTCTCATTAAAATCGAGGCCATAGCCAACAACAAAGTCTGCCGGAATTTCAAATCCAACATATTTTACTTTGACATCGACCTTTGCGGCTTCTGGTTTTCGCAAGATTGCAAGTATCTCAACGCTTTTGGCGCCGCGCGACTCAAGATTCGCTTTCAACCACGAGAGCGTGAGCCCTGAGTCCACGATGTCCTCCACGATAAGAACTTCACGGCCGGTGATATCTCTATCCAAATCCTTAAGAATCCGAACAACACCGCTGGACTTCGTTCCGGAACCGTATGACGATACCGCCATCCAATCCATATCCACGTGTCGTTGAAGCGCTCGTGATAGATCAGCCATTGCCATGACAGCGCCCTTAAGAACTCCTACCATCAGCAAGTCTCGCCCGCGATAATCTTCTTCGACCTTTGCCGCCAACTCTTTTATTTTGGCGGCAATCTCCGCTTCGGTCACAATCACACGTTCAACATCACTGCCAATCATTGATAACTCCACGGTTGCTCGCATCTCCTAGGTCGCCGGTCCTAATTAACTGGGGGTGAGAGCGAAAGTCTGCCCGATAATCGCTGCGCCTTCACACCGCCAGGCAGGCTGACCACCCCTTGCCCGCTCCATGAGGTGACCAAAGCCTCAATTGGATTGATATGTTCGAGGGAAATCGAGCCCTGCGGGGCCCCTTTGGCGTAAATCGCTGCCCGGATCACCCGAGTCCGCACCGCTCTGGGAAGGAGGGTGAGTGCGGCAATATCCATCGAAGAAGGGTCCAACTTCTCGAACTCACTCATAGCCCATTCATCCAGAGCATCCGCGTCATCTCGCAGCAAGGCCGCGCTACGAGCCAGAGCCGCCGCGATACCTGGACCGATTTTCTCTTCCAGAAAAGGCAGCACCTGGGTTCGGACTCGAGAGCGCAGATATTTCGGATCATCGTTGGCAGGGTCATTCCAGGCAATGAGCCCCTCTTCCTGGCAGGCACCAACAGTCTGCGCTCGAGTAATCCCCAGAAGCGGGCGAACATACTTGCCCGACGTGACAGACATCGCGGATAAGGACCTCGTCCCGGATCCACGAGCCAGACCGAGTAAAACACTCTCTGCTTGATCATCTCGAGTATGCCCAAGGAAGACTTTTTTCACGCCATACCTCTCGCAAGCGGCATCAAGTGCCTCGTACCGAGCCCGCCGAGCTGAAGCTTCCATACCGTCTGTGAGTGAGACGTTTACCTTCACAATTTCGCAGAACTCAATTCCCATACTCTTCAATTGCTCGACAACCCTCCTGGCCTGCTCACTAGAGCCTGTCTGCAACTGGTGATCGACCGTAACCCCGATAACTTGGATAGCGCGCTTTTTGGCTTCAGCAACTAACGCAAAACTTAAGGCGAGAGAATCTGCACCGCCAGAGCAGGCAACGATGATTTTTTCACCTGGTTCGACCTTCTCTAATTCGGAGCGGAGCGCACTTCGAATTGCCACCATTGAATTGGTGGCGGATGTGCTCATGGAGATAAGCCTAGACCCGACCGCCAAATGGCATAAGTCCGCTCACGCTGTACATATTTGAAAACCTCAACCCCGACTTGGTTGATCGCGCTTCCCACATCATGCCGTCACCAGCGTAAATGGTGATGTGATGAATAGCGGCAATTGATCCGTTATATGAATAGTAGAGAAGATCACCGGGCTGAAGTTCGCTCAAAGAAACATGCTTCACGTAACCTGCATAGAGGGCTGCATTGAGGCGATCCCAGTTTGGCCAACCCAATCCTGCAGATTTGAAAGCAGCGTAAACCAATCCCGAGCAATCAAAAGAATTGGGGCCCTGCGCTCCCCAGACATAGGGCTTGCCTGCAAGTACTTGAGCGCGAGCATAGGCAACGGCCTTCAACTGTTGAGCCTCATTGGTCCGCTGCGTTGATCGCCCCTTAAATCCACGATCCGGCCAAATTTTCGCTTGACCAGGAGTCTGCGCCGCTTGATTTGCCTGCGCCTCCTCAAGAAGGGCCAACGCTCGTTGTTGCTCAAGAGTGATGCGAACCCGCTTAGCACTTGCGAGTTCATTCATTAATTCGTCTTGCACCTTTTGCAATTTATCAACTTCTGCTTGCTGTGCGGCTTTGGCCTCATCCGCGCTCTTTTTTGCACTTGCAACTGCAACAGTCGCTTTCTGCTGGGCCAACTTTGCCGCATTCGCCTCGGCTTGTGCCTGTTGTGCAACTACCTCCGCCACCTTGTATCGATCAAGTGCGGTTGAATTGTTTGAGCCCAGTGTATTTAGATTTGAAATTTGATCCACGAGATCCTGTGGCCCAGTAGAACTCAACAAAGGCTCGATATCTGCGAGTCCGCCGCCCATCATGTATGCATTCGTTGCCAACTGCCCAATAACTCGATGTGCTTGCTTCACTGCAGTTGAGGTTTGGAGAGCGTGAAGCGCTGCTGCTTTCGCAATTTTTTGGGCAACCGACAAGTCTTGGAGAGAGCGCAGATACTTCGCTCGAGCAGCATCCGATTTGAAAGTAAGAGTTCGCAGTGTTTGGTTTGCCTGTGCCAGTACAGTTGCAGCTGCATTTGCTCTCGCACGCTTAGCTGCTTCTGCTTTTTTTGCTGTTTCAATCTGAGCCAATGTTGGCTTTGGAGATTTCGCAAAGGCAGGCGCGGCATTACACAAGAGCCCTACGGTTAGGGCAATTGCTAAAACGCGGTTGCGGGGAATCAATCGCAAGGGGACCTCCTGAAGAGCCAATAATAAAGGCCAATCCTGAGAATTTGGCGAACTAAACCGTTGTGTCTTTAAATTGCTACGTCACGTCGACGAAAGAGCACCGAGACGACAATCATTCCTGTTGCAAGATACGCGGAAAGTACGAGCAATGCGTGTGAATAAGAAGCATTGAAATCGCCTCCGGCTGCAACTGAATTGATCAACTGCCCAGGCAGCCATTTGCCTGAACGATCCACGGTTGCGGCGACTATATTTTCCACCACGAGAAGCCATCCGACTCCAATTGAAATCGAACTAATCGGTGAACGTAGGAGCAGTCCGAGAATCATGCCAATTGTTCCGGAGGCTATTACAGAAATAAAGACGTTAATAAAGGTGTGGAGGAGGGCGGTCCTCGCCTCTGATGTTGACCAGGCAGCCGTAGAAACCTTCGCTTTTCCTGATAATGCAAAGGCAAGTGAAATACTCACGATCGCCGAAAGAACGACCGAGATGAGCGCAAAGAGATTCATCGCAAAAAATTTACCCAGCAAAAGTGTCAGCCTGCGCGGTTGACGAACCAACAAATTGCGCAGTGTCCCGTAGGTGAACTCCTGCGCGGTCTGGGAAGCAAAGATACAGAGCGCAACCAACCCGAGTAATCCTGCGGAAGCGGCAAATCCAACCGACACTCCAATCGGAAGTTCCAGGGTTGCTCGATTGGCCATTTGCTCTTGATGCGGATTATTTTGAGTTGAGTCGATCATGAGAAAGAGAAGTGAGGTCACAAGTGCACTCACTCCAACAACCGCCACCATTGTTCCAACAAAGAGTCCGGGGCGACGCAACTTACGCCACTCGGCAAAAAATACATTGATCACTGCGGGTCCCCCGTCATTTCAAAGAAGGTCGCCTCCAGGCTTGGCAGGACAGGAGAAAGTTGCGAAAGAATAATTCCTGAGTCGAATGCCAACTTATTTAGCGTGACAGTCCATTCGGTTGGACCAAGAATGCGAGCAACACCGTCAACTATTGACCCTTCATGTCCTGCATGATGAGCAATTTCCAACAACCGCGGTAGATCCTTCGGATCAGCGCTCTTTGCGATAATCGTCGGTTGTTGTTGCAAGAGGAGCTCTTGAGTCTTTCCTGCAAATATAACGTCGCCTTTACGGAGCATGACGAGTGAATCACTGATCGTTTCGATTTCCGAGAGCAAATGTGAAGAAACAAATACCGTTGTCCCATCATCTGCAAGTGAGCGAAGCAGTTCGCGAACCTCTTGAATCCCTGCAGGATCCAAACCATTTGTTGGTTCGTCCAGTAAGAGAAGTTGCGGAGTGGGCAGAAGCGCAGCCGCAATTCCAAGCCGCTGTTTCATACCGAGCGAGTACGTTTTGTATTTTGAATTGGCTCTCTCTCCCAGTCCTACACGATCCAGGAGACCCTGCACCCGATCAAGGGGGAGCCCACCGAGTGTGGCCAGGACTCTCAAGTTCTCCGCGCCGCTCAAGGCTGGGTAGAACGCCGGTCCCTCGATCATCGCCCCCACCCGATCGAGATAGCGCTCAGGATGGCTAATTGGCTCGCCCAGCACGTGTGCATTTCCACCCGTCGGCGATATCAGGCCAAGGAGCATCCGCATTGTGGTCGTTTTCCCAGAGCCATTGGGTCCGACAAAACCGCAGACGGTACCGAAGGGAACTTCAAAACTGGCGTGGGAGACCGCCTTCTGCTCGCCGTAGTTCTTGCTGAGATCCAGAACCGAGAGTGCGAGATCGGGCATGGTGACCACCTTACACTTTCACTATGAGTAAACGCCCGTGGGGATACCAGCCTCTGCCCGAACGTCCCGATCCACAGTGGTCCCTTCATCCCGAAACGCATGCAGTCCGCGCTGGATTGGCTCGATCGGGTTTCGGTGAAACTGCTGAAGCCCTCTACCTCACAAGTGGGTTTACCTACGGCAGTGCGGAGCAAGCAGTCGAGTCCTTCACGGACGAAACTGACCACTTTGTATATGGTCGCTTTGCCAATCCAACTATCGCCATGTTCGAAGAACGCCTTGCAGCTATTGAAGGTGCGCAATATTGCGTGGCGACTGGGTCTGGAATGTCTGCGATGTTTGCCTCCGTAGCTTGCCTGGTGAAGGCAGGAGATCGAGTAGTCGCCTCTGCCTCAATGTTTAGTTCTTGCTATGTCGTCCTCATGGAAATTCTTCCCAAGTGGGGGGTTACCACAGAATTGGTGAAGGGCAACGATCCAGTTGCATGGGCAGAAGCACTCTCCAAGCCAACCGCAGCGGTTTTTATTGAAACCCCGAGCAATCCCATGCTGGATGTCGTCGATATAAGAATGGTGAGCGATCTTGCGCATCAGGTCGGTGCCGTTGTCATCGTCGACAACGTCATGGCGTCACCCATTCTTCAAAAGCCACTCGAACTTGGTGCAGACGTTGTTATGTACTCCGCAACCAAACACATTGACGGACAAGGTCGCGTATTGGCGGGAGCAATCCTCGGAAGCTTCTCGTACATCCACGAGAACCTCAATCCATTTATTCGTCACACCGGACCATCGCTGAGCCCATTTAATGCGTGGGTCTTGGTGAAATCCCTTGAGACCTTGTCAATGCGGGTGGAGAAGATGAGCAATAGTGCGCACACGCTGGCTCAATATCTTGAAACATGTCCCCAAGTAAAAAGCGTCAGGTATCCGGGATTGAAATCGCATAAAGATTACGAGACTGCCAAAAAGCAGATGACAGGTGGCGGCTCAACAATCGGTATCGAATTTGTTGGTGGGAAAAAGAGCGTATTTGAGTTTATGAATGCTCTGCGAGTTATTGATATCTCAAACAATCTTGGTGATAGTAAATCACTTATTACACACCCCGCGTCGACAACTCATCGCCGTCTTGCCCCAGAAGTTCAGGCCGAAATGGGAATTACTGAATCCGTCATGCGTCTCTCGGTTGGATTAGAGCATCCGTCTGACCTACTCAAAGATATCGAGCAGGCCCTTACGCAATAAGTTGCGCGACCACAAGTAGCACTGAAAATAAACTCAGGTAGCTAATTGACCACTGGAAAATTTTTCCGGCAATTTTTCCGTAGGAGTCCGAATCATCACGGAGCTGAAGAAGTTGGTACGCAAAAACCAACCCCAAAGCTATGGTAACTAATAGCGACCAGACGGGAAGCTTTGCAATTTCGATGAGGACAATCGAAGAAATAATCATTGCGATTGTGTGAAACCACATTTCGAGGCGGACTCTCGATTTTGGAGCAACGACCGGCAACATCGGGAAACCAGCAGCCGCATAGTCGTCCTTATACTTAATTGCGAGCGCCCAGAAATGCGGAGGTGTCCAGAAAAAAATCACAAAGAAGAAAGCGACCGCGGCCCATGAGAGCGAATTTGTAATTGCAGCCCATCCAATCAGAACAGGCATGCAGCCAGCTGCGCCACCCCAGACAATGTTCTGCACTGTTCGTGGTTTTAAGCCAACTGTGTAGATAAGTACGTAGTAGGCGATCGCAACAAGTGTCAAAAATGTTGCCAACGCAGTTGTGAAGATCCAGAAGATCGCTAATGAGAGAATCCCAATTACCGTCGCAAAAATCGTCGCGGGCCTCTTGCCGACAACACCCGTGACCAGTGGTCGCTTTGACGTTCGAAGCATTAATTTATCTAAATCACTCTCAATGACCATATTGAAGGCATTTGCTGACCCAGCGGCGAGGGTGCCGCCGAGGAGTGTGGCAAGGGTGACGCCGATCGGTGGCATGCCTTTGTTAGCCAGGACGAGGGCTGGCAGTGTCGAGACAAGTAGAAGTTCAACCACTCGAAGTTTCATCAGGTCGACATAACCCCGAATGGCCGCCCCACTGCTCAGATTTGCGGTCATCTTTGCGGGCATCTTTGCGGGCAACTGAGGAAAAATTGTCACTGGCTTAGATTACTCAGCAACGCCAAATCGCGTTCTCAGATACCTCCCAGATTGGTCGGCTATTTTTTGGCCAACGAAAGGGAAGCCCATGACACCCCAGATTCCAAAGCCAGAGTGGTTCCAAATGATCGAGGCAGATTCAATTCAACCCAGACCACGTATCAATCGTGTGACGCGGATGCTCGCTCTCTCTACTCCACTCCTCGTCCTAGGGATGGGCTACCTGGTTGCCCAAGGTTCGACCCAAGGAGTTCCCGCGAGCTCGATCCAAGTGGCATCTGCGCCCGCACCAGCCACCAATTCAACTCCAGCAGCTACTACGACCAGCCCGTTGAATCCTCAAGCGCGGGTAGCCACGTCTTCCTTCACAACTACTCCTTTGTCGCCAATTGCTCCAATTGCCCCGCTCACCAAGCCGACGGGTGGTTCAGATGAGGACGAAATCGTATCCGTGCCAACTGGTAGTTCAGTTGGGGGAGGTATCTCCGTTATGCCAACTGGTGGTTCAGATGACGATGACGAAGGCGTCGAAGAGGACGACTGAGTCGGGAAAATGAAGGGGGCGGTTATTCGCCCCAGCAATTTATCCAAAGTCGCTCGGGCCATCTTGGCAGCAACTTCTCCTTTTTTGATCCGATCTGCAATCGCCACAAATACATACTCATGTGCCCCTGATTCCACGTAGCCCGCCAAACTCACAGTTCCGTTGAGTGTCCCTGTCTTGGCACGCACCAATCCAACCGCCTGTGGGGCAGTTGTCAAAAAACGATCTTCCAAAGTCCCTGTGATCCCTGAAACGGGCAGACCTTCATAGACGGCTGCGAACTTTTCATCTCCCCTGATCTTCAAAAGCAAATCCGCTATCAGTCTGACAGTTACTCGATCACTTTTCGACAGTCCGCTCCCGTCAAGAACAAAAAGTCCGGCATCGCTAATCTGAAGAGTCGTCAACATTTTCTTAATAACATTCGAAATCCCAACGTCATCATTTGTAAAACCCGTAGCACGCGCTGCAGCTCTTACGAGGCGATCGGCTAGAAGGTTGTCACTCCAAGTGAGAGCAAATTTAACCATCTCGGTTATTGTTGACGAAGTTACGCTTGCGATCACTCGTTCAGTATTAGCAGCAACGTAATTCGGTCCAATGGTCGAAAAATGTGCGGATATTCCCTTGCTCTTGAAAAACTCGCGCAAGTAATTAACATCTGCTGTAAAAAGTCCAATGTACCTAACTGAGATTTCTGTAAGCGGCCCATTCTCCTTCGCGCCAAGTCCATATAGCGCCTTGGTCGCAAGATAAGGCAATAAGGCACGGCCCTGCGTACGCGCCAACTTATAGCTTGTTGTCATCCAGGGGTCTAAGTCGCCTTGGATGATGACGGTTTGCGGGGTAGTAGCGAGTGATACCTGGGTAACATACCTAGACTCTGGATCCAAAAACTCCAATGCCGTTGTTGCCGAGAGGAGTTTTAAAACTGAAGCCGGCCTGCGCGGAGACCCGGTTCCTTTCTGGAAAAGAACCTCACCTGTACCACGATCAATTAATATCATCGAAGGATTGGCAAGGTGAGGCGACAGGGAAATCTTAGTGAAGATGCGAGAGATCTCTGCATTAGAAGTCAGATTTGCAGCTGAAGCAGGAAGCGTGCCGATTCCTACTAGTGCAATGACTAGCAGTGCGATTGATCGAAATGGGGAAAGCTTCATAAGCAGGGCTATAGGAAAAGAGCGATCAGGATATTCGCAGTAGTCAACGTTATGAGCGCGGCCCAGATGGAATTCTTCACTTCAGGCTTCTTCATATTGCGCTGAATAAGAACCAAAATCACCATCAAAATGATGAACTTGATCCCAATGACCGTGTTATCTACTTCGGGCCACTTAACAGGATCGTCATTGTGGAGTGGAGTACGAATACCCACCATGAGAATGCCCATCACAAGAGCGGTGAGGGCGCTATGCCATGTGCCAGGGTGAATCCGTCGAGGGCTCTTCTTAATCTGCATAAGGAGCAGGACCATCAGCCCAATAATGGAAATAATGTGTATCGCTAGTGCAACATCGCTAACCAAACTTAAGGCGCCCATAAAATTCTCCTTCTACTGATACTGATAGTGGCACGGATTATGCACGGATAGCCTTTCTAAACCAATCAGTTTAGAGTGCGACTCATGCTTCCACCTGCAACTATCGGCCCCGGCGAATTCTTCCCGGTTGTAGGCGTTGGACCTCATCCAAAGCCATGGCCCGATGGTAACCAGTATGACACCGAATTACTCGAACTGGGCGATCGCCGAAACGTACTCGATCACTACAGGTACTGGAGCGTTGAGGCCATAGTTGCTGATCTCAATACCAAGCGGCACAAATTGCAGATCGCAATCGAGAATTGGCAGCACGACCTCAACATTGGCTCCATTGTGCGCACTGCAAATGCCTTCAATGTCTGCGCAGTACACATCATCGGCAAGCGCGATTGGAACAAGCGTGGCGCAATGGTGACAGACCGATATCTCACAGTCATCCATCACCCAACTGTTCAAGATTTTTCTCTCTGGTGCAAAGAGCATTCAATCCCAATCATTGGAATTGATAACGTTCCTGGCTCCCTCAAGTTGGAAAGTTCAGAACTTCCTGAGGAATGTGTTCTCCTCTTTGGACAAGAGGGCGCGGGGATGTCGGACGAGGCAATTGCAGTCTGTTCGGTGCTCTACGCGATCGAGCAGTACGGCTCTACTCGGTCGATGAACGCCTCAGCAGCTGGAGCAATTGCTATGTACCACTGGGCTCTCCAGCATCTTCCGAAATAGTCTCTGACAAGGCCATAAGAAGGAAAGGTGGCATCATGAAATATGGATGGCTCTCTCGCAACCTCATGGTCTTGACGATTGTCTCGTTAGCGCAGGACGCAGCAAGCGAACTTCTCTACCCCCTCTTACCGATACTTCTCACGGGTGTTATCGGTGCCGCGCCTCTGGCACTTGGCGTGATCGAAGGATGCGCCGAAGCTGCTGCGGGATTTACAAAATTGTATTCAGGTAGAGCGAGTGATCGCCTTGGACGCAAACCATTTGTTATGGCTGGATATTCCATTGCCGGATTGGGCAAAGTCTTTGTCGTTACAGCAACAGCCTGGCCGCTTTTCTTCTTTGGTCGCGTCATCGACCGCGTAGGAAAAGGCCTTCGGAGTACTCCGCGAGATGCCCTGATTCATGATTCAGTGCCGAAGGAACACCTCGGAAAGGCGTTTGGATTTCACCGCGCGGGAGATAATTTAGGCGCTGTCATCGGACCGCTTCTTGCGTTGTTCGGTCTTTATTTACTTGATGGGGACGTTCGCAAAGTTGCTCTTTGGGCAATAATCCCAGCAATTATTTCTGTCTCATTCACTTTCTTCATAAAGGACAAGTCACGGGCGCAGATTAAATTAGAGCCTCCCAAGCCCACTCATGGCGTACTGCCGGCGAGTTTAAAGAGAGCAATTAGCGTTCTTGTGTTGATTCAACTTACAAATATTCCAGACGCTCTCTTGTTGCTTCGCTTGCATGATATCGGTTTCGACACTCAAGGAGTTGTCATTGCATACGTCCTCTTTAGTAGTGTCACGATGCTGATGGCTTTCCCTGCCGGTTACTTTGCAGATCGATTCTCGCCACAAGCGGTCTACACAATTGGATTAGTCGCCTTTGCTATCGCGTATTTCACTCTGGGCTACACCACTAATCACCTGGTTGCGATTTTTGCCCTCATACTTTATGGAATCTTTCCTGCCCTTACCGACGGCGTGGGAAAAGCGTGGATTGCGGGACTAAGTGAAAATGATCATCGCGGACGGGCACAAGGCGTCTACCAAGCATCCATGAACTTTGCGATTCTTGGCGCAGGAATATGGGGAGGCGCTTTATGGACCTCGGGTACGCGCGAATGGCCACTTATGATCGCGGCAATTGGAGCGGCTTTAGGAGCCCTCCTGCTGATCGTCGAGAACTTCCGAAACCGTCGCTAACCGTCGGATAATTTCATCCGCTTCAGTTATTTTCCCTTGCAGGCGCATCACCGATGCCATTCGAGTCTCAACATCCACAATCAGTTCGAAGTCTCGGGGATCTTCATCCGTTGCAGTCTGGAGGACTTGTTCGAGAGTGATCAAACCTTCGTCAAGTCGATCTAAAAGAATTTGAGCCTTCGCATACTCAAATAGAGCAAAGGTTTCGCGACGATGATCGTGGGCAGTTTCGAAAACATCTAGGGCTTTGCGGGCGCTAAGAAGTGCTTCCTCACCGCGCCCGAGTTCTATCTGGCACGCAGCAATTTTCTGATCGCAGCGGGCAACGTGAATTACTTCGCGATTTTTCTTAAATAAGGCACGTGCCTCATTAAAGCTAGTTATCGCATCTTCAAAATTCTTAATCTCACGGTAAGCACAGCCAATCAGGTGTAGATCATTAGCGGCACCTATCTCATTGCCATCAAGCAAATGTTCTTGTGCACACTCCTGCATAGTGTCAATCACCTTGAGATAATTTTTAGACGAATACCACCACTCCCCAAGAGTGCAGGCGAGTTCTAGGGCAATGGGCGACTTATTGTGGCGAAGAATCTCGACCGCCTTACTCATAGCGGTGGCTGCCTCATCCATCCGCTTGAGTTGATTGAGGTTGTATCCAATAGCCGAATAGGCCTGCGCCAACCCCTCACTAGATGCACTCACACCTAATTCTGAGTAGATGTCACATGCCGTCTCAGCCAATGCCAACGCTTCGTCATATTGACCCCGGGCATAAATTCGGGCGCTCAACTCGTAATAAGTGCTGGCTCGTTCGGCGCCATCTACCTCCGGAATCCGATCCCAGAGCATCTCCTCCGATACGAGTTCGTCCGCTCCCGCTTCTTCGTCCTCGCTCATAGTCGCCTCCCCATTACTAAACTGTAGCCGTGGCGCCTGAGAAGCCGTGTATGAACGAGGGAGACAGGGGTAGATACTCATAATTCGAGTGGACAGCCTTAGATTCTGACCTTTACGCTCTTCCTGCAAATGGTTCGCATCTAGGGATCGGGGACTCCGGAATGAATCAACCAGCCGCCACCCCCTCCCTGGAGGGGGTGCGCTCACGCCTCACCCCCGATGAATGGCGCCGTCTCTATCTCATGTTCGGCTTTATCGCCTTCCTTCATATCGCCGGGGCGGTTCTGATGTTCGCCGCAACCAGTGGGCATTACGAACTCTCTGATGGATCCCTCTTTGGTTGGGGTACAGCGCTACTGGCTTATTCCTTAGGAATGCGTCACGCATTTGATGCTGACCATATTTCAGCAATCGATAACACGACTCGGAAACTGATGAGTGAAGGTCAGCGCCCGCTTGCCGTCGGATTCTTCTTCTCCCTAGGTCATTCATCCGTCGTCGCCGGTCTGGCCATTTTGCTCAACTTTGGAATCAAGGCACTTGGTTCTCAATTGAAAGACTCTGATTCCACACTTCATCACTACACGGGGTTGATAGGAACATCAATCAGCGGCACCTTCCTCATGCTCATCGCAATCTTGAACCTAATAATCCTCGTATCAATAGTTCGAGTCTTCGTGGAAATGCGGAAAGGTATGTACAACGAAGAGGAATTAGAGAAACACTTGAATTCGCGTGGACTGCTCATGCGTTTCTTTGGTCCCATCGCCCGCCGGATTGATGCAAGTTGGAAGATGTACCCGCTTGGGATTCTCTTTGGTCTTGGATTCGACACTGCAACGGAAATTGGACTGCTGGTTCTCGCAGGATCTTCAGTAATCGCTGGATTGCCTTGGTGGGCAATTATTTCCTTGCCACTCTTCTTTGCCGCTGGAATGAGTTTGCTCGACACCATCGACGGCTCGTTTATGAATTTTGCATACGGTTGGGCTTTTTCCAAACCCGTGCGAAAGGTCTACTACAACATTGTCATTACAGGACTATCAGTCGCAGTCGCTCTCTACGTCGGCGGTTTGGAGATCCTTCAAGTGATCGCCCGCCAACTCAATCTCACTGGCGGGTTTTGGAATTATGCGGCCGCATTCAATTTGAATTCCGCCGGCTACATCATCGTCGGGCTATTCGCCGTTGTCTGGGGTGTTGCCCTCCTTCTCTGGAAATACGGGCGCATTGAAGAACGCTGGCACGAGCGCGCACATTCAGCTCAACTCGCTCGCGGCGAAAATACAGATCACGCTAAAGCCGGTGTCGAACTAGGACCAATCCGAGAAGCCTTTAAGCTCGATTAAGTTTGATTCTCCCCTGGCCTATTGCCGCACCGAGTAAAACAATGAGCCCGCCTACCGGCTCGTTCCACGTGATCTTCTCGCCCAGAAAAATTATTCCCACGATGACAGCCACCACCGGAGTTACATAGGTGACCGAACTTGCAATTGCACTTCCCGCAGCGGCCATAATCTTGAAGTTCCAGATATACGCATATCCAGTACCCAGCACACCCAGGGCTAGCATCGCGGCGACTGGACCTAATCGGTACTCATCCTTGGCAATTCCATCGATGAGATAAAACGGGAGAAGAGTGAGCGCGGCGAGAGAGACCTGCGCAGTCGCAAGTGCCTCTGGTTGCAACTTATGGGGCAAGATGAACTTGCGTGAGTATGGAAATGAAAATCCATAACATGTCACCGCTCCAAGTAGTGCAAGGATGGCAGGCAGCGGATTGCTACCCAATCCCTGCCAAATTCCCAGGACTGTACTCACGCCAAGGAAGCCAATAATTAGACCAATTACATGGTGAGCCAGAATCTTCTCTTCGCGGAAGAAAGTCATGATTGCCAACAAAGTCATCAGTGGAGTGACGGCGTTAATAATCCCCGCAAGAACAGATGTCACATCTTCCTCTGCAACTCCGAAGAGAACTCCCGGCACAACGTTGAGCAGCATCGCGACGACCCAGAGATGCAGCCACACTTTGGGTCTGCTCGGCAGGGCAATTCCCCTCGCC
>JBAZYI010000046.1:0-12926 GCA_041659345.1 Candidatus Nanopelagicaceae bacterium
TCGAACTGATGAACACGGATGATTCCACGAGTGTCTTTGCCGTATGTTCCAGCTTCACGTCGAAAACAAGTTGAATAGCCCGCGTACCGAAGTGGCAACTTCTCTGCATCCAGAATCTCATCCATATGAAAAGCAGCAAGTGGGACTTCACTGGTACCGACCAAATAGACATCATCCTCTTCTAGATGATAAACATTTTCCGCTGCTTGGCCTAGAAAACCTGTTCCTTGCATCGCTGCAGGATTGACGAGAACGGGTGGGATTACCGGCGTGAAACCGGCTTTAGCGGCACTTGAGATCGCATAATTAACGAGCGCGAATTCAAGAAGTGCACCCACCCCGGTTAAGTAATACGAGCGAGATCCGGCAACTTTCGCTCCACGTTCGGTATCGATCGCTCCGAGAAGCTTTCCCAACTCAACATGGTCTCTTGGTTCGAATCCATCCACAGTGAAATCACGAGGAGTGCCGACATGTTCAAGTACGACGAAATCTTCCTCGTCACCAATGGGCGCCGCCGGATCCAACAAATTGGATAGGAGTAACGCAAGCTCTACGCTCTTCTTCTCTGCTTCCGCGCGACGTGTATCAGCTGCTTTTACTTGTGCTGAGAGCGCTTTGCCTTCTTCCAGAAGTGCATCTCTCTCATCGCCCTTTGCCACCCCAACAGATTTTGAGAAGAGATTCTGTCGTCCACGTAGTGCTTCGAACTCGACAATCGCGTCACGGCGAAGCGCATCTGCAGCAAGGACTTGATCCACAATTGTGGGATCCTCACCACGACCAATCTGTGACGCACGAACGACATCAGGATTCTCGCGAAGGAACTTGATATCAATCATTTTGCTTGCCCTTCCCGTCGGTACGAACCTAAGAAACGAATGTCTTCGCAAATTTCACGAAGTCCGGCCAATGCCTTACTCACTGATGGGTCGTTTAGGTGACCCTCGGCGTCAATAATGAAATGGTAGTGACCTAGTTCGAGTCCCGTAGGTCTACTCTGAATGAAAGTCAGGTTCACGTTCTGTTTGGCGAACTCAGTCAATACTTCTAAAAGTGCACCAGCATGGTCCAACCCGATAAAGACCGCCAAAGAGGTACGGTCGTGACCGGTTGGAGAAGGAAGGTGTCCTGGTTTGGTGACAAGCACGAAGCGTGTAACCGCCCCATCATTATCGCCAATATTGTCGGCAATTATTTCGAGACCGTAGTGAGCCGCGGCTGCAGGGGCAGCGATGGCCGCATCAAACTCCCCGCGGGCAATTGACTCTGCCGCACCCGCAGTTGAGGCAGTGGCAATCATCTCCGCGTGCGGATAATTGTGTGCAATAAATGAACGACACTGCGACTCCGCGTGCGGGTGAGTAGCAATCCGATTGATTGCATTCGTGCCTGGCTTAACCATGAGAGCAAAGGTGACAGGCAGGGTGACTTCTCCTGCTATCACGAGTGGATCACCAGTCGCGAGTTCGTCCAGTGTCCGTGCAACCACCCCTTCAACGGAGTTTTCTATTGGAACCAAGGCATACTCAGCTTCGCCATTTCGGACCGCATTTAGTGTTGCAGTGACATTTGCATACGGAACCAAATCATCTAAAGATGAAGTGATTTTCTTAAGCGCTTCCTCTGTGAAGGTACCAACTGGCCCGAGGTAGGCATAAGTGCTCATTGCTTAAGGATAGCCGAGCACCTTACGAGCCTGGGCTGGCTTATTTGTGATTAGAACATCAATGCCACTAAGAGCACAGAATTCAACATCCTTTGGATCATCAACCGTCCAAACAAAGAGGCGCTTGCCCTTCTTTTTGGCTCCAGTGACAATGTGCGGTCTCGTCTTTATCGCCTCAATGCTAGGGCCGAGTGTTTTGGCAGAGGAGAGGTTCTCAAATAATCGCCCCTTTATGCCATCAACGAGCATGACAGTGTTTGTGCCTATGTTCCTCGTGGCATATTGCACCGCAGTCCACGAAAAAGACATGATGGAGACTTCAATTCCCGAATCATCTATCTTGGATTTGTATGTATCCAATTCTTTCTTGATGACTCTTTCAATCTCATGCCCTGTTGGAACTGGGTGTTTAGTCTCAATAGCAATGTCTTTCTTATGAGCAATTGCAAGCTCAAGGTATTCGGTGAAGAGCATTACTTGCGGATAGCGATCACGGACTTGCATATAGCTAAGGGCGGCAATATCGCCTCTGCTTCCAGCTGTGCGATCCATCGTGGAGTCGTGCCAGAGAATCGGAACTAGATCCTTGGTTAAGCGGACATCGCACTCAAAACCATCGGCTCCTTGCTCGATCGCGGCTTGATAGGCCACCAAAGTGTGCTCGGGGAAATCATATGAGGCGCCGCGGTGGGCATATACCTTCGGCCCGCTGCTAGAAGCACTCGCCATCATCTATTTTGCCACCTCTCTCACAGTGAACATTATTGTAAGGTGAAGTATGAAAACAAAGATTTTGCTCGTTGGAATTGACGGTTTGATTCTCAACAAGGCCCTCGATTCAGGTCGCGCACCCACTCTTTCATCTCTCAAAGAGGCAGGTCATTACACCGAACTCACTATGAGTGCACCGACTCTCTCTGGCCCCGGATGGTCAACTCTTTTAACAGGATCAACGCATGCCGAGCATGGGGTCCGCGATAATTGGTTCTCCGGACACAATCTTCTCGTTCGACCGGATCTGCTTAGTCGCGCGTTCTATCAAGACCAATCCACAACCACTTTTGCAGCAGCGGGTTGGCCACCACTGGTGGATCCATCCGGTGTGGGACCTGTCATCCATGAAAGACGGGAGCAAGCGCGAGCGGGTCAGCATCGTGTGATTTCTCGTGATGGGGAAACCCATGGTTACCAGAGGGTCGATGCCGAAATCGCCAATCTTGCCGTCCTAGCCATGGAGAAATACGGTCCTGATGTAAGTTTCGTCTACTTCTGTGACGCAGATGAAGCCGGACACGCTCATGGAGTTGTTGGCAATGAATACCTCGATGCGATTGCCCGAGTCGATGAACACCTCACTCGTCTTCGCCAAGCACTTGCTGCACGAACAGAGAAACTGAATGAAGAATGGCTACTTGTTCTCACCACCGACCACGGACATATCGATCAAGGCGGTCACGGAGGGGATAGTCCGCAAGAGTTGGCATCCTTTGTTATTGGCGTGGGAATCGGACGAGAGAATCCGAAATGGCCAGATGACTTTGCACCCCACGAACTCACCTCGCTGCTCCTTGACGCCCGCGTGTAACAAGCGAACCATGTCCCCAGACCCATGTATCTAGAGGTACTACGACCGAAGGGCGATTTACGTGCTCGCATTATTTAAGCCAAGTAGCGCACCAGGACTCGAATTCACCGAACGACCCGAACCAGCAGCGGGCGATCACGAAGTAAAGATCCGCGTTCTTCGCACTGGTATTTGCGGTACTGATTTACATATCGAAGCATGGGATCCGTGGGCAGCCGTAAATATAAAAGCTCCAATGATCCCCGGTCATGAATTTTACGGCGAAGTTGTAGCCGTTGGGTCTCAGGTTCGAGATGTGAAGGTTGGCGCGCGAGTATCAGGAGAAGGACATATCGTCTGTGGAACCTGCCGAAACTGCCGCGCAGGTCGACGTCACATGTGTATTCGAACCTCCGGCGTCGGAGTTAATCGCGATGGCGCTTTTGCTCAGTTTATTGTTATTCCAGAATCGAATGTTTGGGTGCACGGAGATGGAGTTGATCCCGATCTTGGAGCGATATTTGATCCCTTCGGGAACGCGACTCACACCGCACTCAGTTTTCCCCTCGTGGGTGAAGATGTGCTCATCACCGGAGCAGGTCCAATCGGTCTCATGGCGGCGGCGATTGCCAGACATGTCGGCGCGCGCTTCATAGTTGTCACTGATATTTCGGCGCCAAGACTAGCGTTGGCTCGACGGATGGGGGCAGATCTCACTGTAAATGTGGCGGAAATGCGAATAAAGGATGCCCAGAAAACCCTTGGAATGCACGAGGGTTTTGACGTTGGATTTGAAATGTCAGGGCATTCAAGCGCGCTTCCCGAGATGATCAACAACCTCAATCACGGCGGTCGGGTTGCGATGCTGGGGCTGCCCACTGAGTCAATTGATGTCGACTGGGCGAAAATCGTGACACACATGATCACGATCAAGGGGATTTACGGACGAGAAATGTATGAAAGCTGGGTTGCGATGAGTGCCATGCTCCAATCAAGCACATGGCTTCGCGAGGCACTCTCTTCTGTAATTACCGATCGCTTTCCAGCACAAGAGTGGCAGAAAGGTTTTGATGCTGCACGTGCCGGAACTGGCGGAAAGGTCGTGCTGAATTGGGAGAATCTACATGTATGAGAAAATGAAGTTGCAGTTGGTAGACACGCTGCGAGAAATAAAGGATGCGGGGCTCCTTAAAGGCGAGCGCCCTCTCTCTTCCTCACAGTCATCACACATTGAAGTGAATGGGAAAGATGTACTTAATTTCTGCGCAAATAATTATCTTGGACTTGCCAATCATCCAGAGATTATTGCGGCAGCGAAAAGTGCACTGGATGAGTGGGGGTTTGGAGTTGCAAGTGTTCGATTCATTTGCGGAACACAAGAATTGCACCTCAAACTAGAAGCAAGGGTCTCCCAGTTTTTGGGAATGGAAGACACCATTCTCTTTTCTTCATGCTTCGATGCCAACGGCGGCGTCTTCGAGGCCCTATTTGGTAGTGAAGATGCGATCATCTCCGACGAACTCAACCATGCTTCAATTATTGATGGCATCCGGCTCTCTAAGGCAGCGCGATACCGTTACGCCAATCGGGACATGGGCGATCTCGAAGCTCAGCTCATTGGGGCAAAGGACGCGCGACAACGCGTGATTGTCACAGACGGCGTTTTCTCCATGGATGGATATTTGGCACCGCTTCGAGAGATTTGCGATCTGGCAGATAAATATGGCGCACTCGTGATGGTTGATGATTCACATGCCGTTGGTTTTATGGGAGTACATGGGCGAGGCACTCCCGAATTCGCTGGGGTCGAGGGCCGCATTGATTTTGTTACAGGCACTTTTGGCAAGGCGCTCGGAGGGGCTGCCGGAGGTTACGTCAGCGGCCGCGCAGAAATTATCGCGCTACTCAGGCAACGGGCTAGACCATACTTATTCTCAAATTCACTACCGCCTGCGGTTGTCGCGGGGACTCTTGCAGCAATCGAACTCGCTTCCAAAAGTGAAGATTTAAGAATACGACTCTTTGAGAATGCCTCCCTATTCCGCGCAGGAATGATGGAGGAGGGTTTCGACCTATTATCTGGTACTCATCCAATTATTCCCGTTATGTTCGGTGACGCATCTCTTGCGACCCGCATTGCCGGCCGAATGTTGGATGAGGGCGTTTATGTCACCGCCTTCAGTTATCCAGTTGTACCAAATGGAAAGGCCAGAATTAGAGTCCAACTCTCTGCCATACACACAGCAAAAGACATTGAAGCCTGCGTTCGTGCCTTTGTTACAGCGCGTGCACATGCTTAATACCTAATACAGAACGGATTGGTGCGCTATGAAAAAAGTGAAGCTTGGCAAGAATCTGGAGGTTTCCCGACTGGGTTTGGGGTGTATGGGCATGTCTGCCTTTTACACAGGTGGCGGACAAGACGACGAGGGCGCAATCAAAACTATTCACCGTGCGTTGGAACTCGGAATTACTTTTTTTGATACCGCAGAAATCTACGGTCCCTACACAAACGAAGAACTTCTTGGAAGTGCACTCACAAAGCGACGTCAAGATGTAGTGATCGCCACCAAGTTCGGCACTCTGTTACACCGAAATGACCATAGCCGTGGACTTGATGGCAGTCCGGAAAATGTTCGACTCTCAATCGAAGGGTCCTTGAAACGGCTAAAGACCGACTACATCGACCTCTACTACCAACACCGGATGGATCCGAAGGTACCAATAGAAGAAACTGTTGGCGCGCTAAGCGAATTAGTGCACGCTGGAATGATTCGACACATTGGACTCTCGGAGGCGGCGCCTGAAACTATTCGTCGTGCTCATTCCGTCCACCCGATCACTGCACTTCAAACAGAGTATTCGCTCTGGTCAAGAGAACCTGAGGCGGAAATCATTCCATTGATCCGCGAACTCGGCATCGGATTCGTGGCCTACTCTCCATTGGGAAGAGGTTTCCTAACTGGAACAATCCGTTCGCTCGATCAGTTTGATGATACAGATACTCGAAGGAGTAGTCCTCGGTTTAAAGCTGAAAATCTGAAGGCCAACATCCGTATCGTGGAGGAAGTCGAAGTGGTAGCCGCCCAACTTGGAGTGAAACCAGGTCAAGTCGCTTTAGCATGGCTACTTACGCGGGGAGAAGACATCGTGCCCATCCCTGGAACAAAGCAGATCAACTATCTTGAGGAAAATATTGCAGCCGAGTCTATTGAACTCACAGAGAACCAACTTGATGCACTCGATGCACTAACTACTCCAATCGGTGATCGATACGCGGATATGTCACCTTTAAATCGCTAACTCAAAGCACCAAATTAGCCAGGACTTGTTCCGTGCCAGATGTGAGTATTTGCTATAAACAATCGATTGCTCTACTCTTTCAATTAGGCTTTAATACGCTGAGTGAATTACTAGGCGCACGTACTGGAAGAGATTCGAGAGAGCGAGAATCATGACCAACAATTCCGAAATGAGCATTGGGTGGATCGGGACTGGCCGGATGGGTTACTCCATGGTTACGCGCCTCTTAAAAGCTGGTCATGGCGTCAAAATCTATAACCGAACGCGTTCGAAAGCAGAACCTCTGAAAGAATATGGAGCTGTAGTTGTGGACTCCATCGCAGAGCTTTCAGATTGCGATCTCGTATTCTCAATGATCTCAAACTCAGACGACCTACTACAGATCACGTTGGGCGAGGGCGGCCTTCTCGTTCAAGATACCGCTCCTTCAATTTATATCGACTGTTCCACCGTCGATGATTCCGCCTCTGAGGAAGTTCGTCAGGCCGCTTCAAAGCGTGGTACGAAGTATTTGGTAGCACCCGTTTCTGGAAACGGCAAAGTGGTTAAGGCTGGAAAATTGACTCAGGTAGTTTCGGGTCCTCGCGAAGTCTTCGATCAGGTGGAAGATACTTTGCTCTTAATGTCTTGCGCCGTAACCTACGTTGGCGAAGGAGATTTAGCGCGTCTCGTAAAATTGGCCCATAACATTTTGTTGGGCGTTGTGACTCAATCAATGGCTGAAATTACCGTCTTCGCGGAGAAGGCTGGTGTACCTCGCTCGGCCTTCTTACATTTCCTAAATGACTCAGTGATGGGTTCAATTTTCACTCGATACAAAACGCCCGCGTTCGTAAATCTCGATATGACAACGACATTTACTCCGACCTTACTCTGTAAAGATTTTGATATCGGACTCGCCGCTGCACGCAAGCTCGAAGTTCCCATGCCTGTTGCTTCTGCTGCGAGCCAAGTTGTTCAACAAGCGATCGGCCGCGGCAATGTAGATATGGATTTCGCAGTTCTTTTATTGGAGCAAGCCAAAGCTTCGAACTTCGAACTAATCTCTGAGAACCTGAAGGTTTCAGATGGACTCGAATAGCTTGTTATAAGTACGCCGCCAGTAAATCCCGAACGCCCACATGAATGCACTTATCCCCGTCGCAATCGAAAAGAGAATTACCGTTCCATAATGTTGAAGCGCGACTCCGGAGAAAGTAGAACCTAAAGCGTTACCTATAAAGAGGTACGCGGCAAATAGTGAAATAGCCGCTGACTTTCCAGGTATCTTTATTGAAGTTATCCACGCTTGTAGCGTCGTGTGGAAGAAAACCCATGCAACGCCTTGGAAAAACACGCTTAAAGCGACCGTCCATATAGATACGTGAGCGGTCAGGATCGCAAAACTGAGAACGCTGGCAAATCCCCCAATTGAGAAGAGTCTCAGTGCCGGCCAACGTTTGGAGACCTTTGCGACTATGAGAGACATTATTAGAACGCTCACACCGTACAGACTCGAGACGAGGCCGGAAATACTTGCGCTGTGTACCTTCTGTTCTAGAGCTGGAACAGTGAGAGCAAAGGATCCAAGTAGCACAATCCCTTCAAGCAGAACCAAAACGTAGATCACCTTCGTCCATTTGTGCTTAAAAATAGATTTGTATGTTTCGACGACAGATAATTTATTAACCTCTGGGATCTTGTTTGGTACTACCCGAATTAAAAACGCCAGAGTTAATGAAGCAACCCCCACGATTCCAAAAATCCAACGCCAGCCGACATTTTCAACGAATACTCCACCCAGTATCGTTCCAGCTACTAAACCGATGGCAACACCCGCAGTCAACCGAGTGATGAGCCCTTGTCTCGTCTTTTCAACGGTTATGGAGTCACTGAGGTAGATAAGTGAGGCAGGAAATGCTGCTGCCATTCCAAATCCCGCGATTGTTCTGATAACGAAAAACACTGTCATCGGGAGATCGATCATGCACAGTAAGTCAGCAATGCCTCCAATGGCAAGAGATAATTGAATAGTCCTGATTCGACCTAAACGGTCAGACCACATCCCCCAGAATGGTTGAGTTAATCCATAAGCTAGGAGATACGCTGAAGTTCCGGACGCAATAGTCGCGAGATCGGTCTTGTAATCTGCAGCGATGCCCAGCATCATGGGAGCGATTACCGACCGGTCCAAAGAAGTCACCATGGTGGCAGCAACAAAGAAACGTGAAGCACGCAGTACGTGGCGTGGTACAGCCATAAATCTCCCCCTCCTTGGCAGGTCAACATCGAAAGAGCCCTCCACCCATCGAGGGCGTCCAAAAAAAATTAGAAATTCTCGGAAAAGAGGATTGACGGCGGGACCGATAATGTAAACAATACATCTACCGCAATCGTTTGCGTACTAGGGAGGGACTATGGTCCACGCAAGTAAAGGCCGGCGTAGAGGAGCTATCGTTGCCACTTTGGCAGCTGTAGGACTCTTGCTCACAGCATGTAGCGGAGGAGATTCCGCGAATACATCAGGGGAGAACGAAGATCCCTTGGTGATTGGTATCTCACTACCTTTGACAGGTGACTTCTCACAACCAGGAGGAGCCGCTAAGAAAGGTTATGAGGCATGGGCTGAATTGGTAAACGAAGGGGGAGGAATTCTGGGTCGTCAAGTCGAGTTAAATATTCTCGATGACGCAAGTAGTCAAGAACAAGTTGTAACCGATTACAACCGTCTGATCACACAGGATAAAGTCCCATTGATTCTCGGCACTTTTTCATCTCTACTAAACTTCCCTGCTTCCACTGTTGCAGAAAATAATGAAATGGTTCTCATCGGACCAGCAGGTGGTTCACCTACAATCTTCGAACCGGAACCACAATTTTATTTCTTCGCACAGCAAGCGACCGGTCCTCGTCAGGCAGAGCCATTTGTTAATTACATTTTGTCTCTCCCTGCTGCAGACCGTCCTAAGACCGCTGCGTACGTAACGCAAGATGATCCATTCGCAGCACCCGTCATCGAGAATATGCAGGTATTGCTGGAAGCAGCAGGAGTTAAGACTGTTTACTCACAAATCTATCCTCCTGAAACCACAAACTTTCAACCTTTCGCTAGCGCGATTGCTGCAAAAAAGCCTGACATCATCGCACAAGGTGCAGTATTTGAAGATGGCGTGGGCCTTGCAAAAGGTCTCATCCAAATCGGATACTCGCCAAAGGCGTTCTTCCAAACTTCGGCACCAAGTAATGGTGCTCAATACAGCAGCGCAGTCGGTATGGCCAATACCGAAGGTGTCTTCTACGCTGTTTCCTGGAGTGAGAAAAGCCCTACTCCTCTAAATGCTGAATTCGTCGCCAAGTACCAGGAACTCAATGGTGCTGGACTAATTCCGGAAGAGGACGCTGCAGATGCATTCGCTGCTGCTCAAATTCTGCAAGCTGCAGTGGAAGCTACCGGCGGAACTGACAATGTTGCGCTCAAAGATTGGCTTCACGCAAACACAGTGCAGACCATACTCGGCCCACTTTCGTGGGACTCGATTGGTCGACCACAAGGTGACTTCTTGCTTGCCCAGTGGCAATCAGGTGAAGTAAACATTGTGGCACCCGCAATCGCAGCAACCACGGAAACGGTGATATTCCCTAAGCCAGCGTGGGTTAAGTAAATTCCATGAAGAACTAAGAATGATGTTGTGCCTGGGCAACTAGGCACAACATCATTCTTACCAAATTCTTACCAAGACCCCAAGGATCTGAAAGGAATTTGCTTACAATGCAATTTTTGCAAGTAGTGATGTTTGGACTTCTTCTCGGTGGAGTTTACGCACTGCTCTCCTCAGGCTTGAGCCTTATTTTCGGAGTCTTGGATGTTGTAAATGTCGCCCAGGGAGCATTCTTAGTTTCCGGTGCATTTTTGACGTGGAAGATATGGAAGCTCACTGGAATCGAACCATTGCTTCTATTACCTTTAGTAACGCTCCTTTGGTTTGGACTAGGAATTCTTATTTTCAGAGGACTCTTTGCTCGGGTGGCTCCGCAGGGTCCGTCCATGACGGTCTTACTCTCCTTCGGCCTAGCGCTTATTTTCGAAGGTGCCCTCAATCTATTATTTGGCAATCAATTCAAGTCCATCCAAACTTCCTACTCTCTAAACTCAGTGACGCTGGGGTCGATCGTCTTCCCATTACCTCAAGTCATCGCGTCCGCGGTGGCAGCTATAACTCTGGGTTTAATGTACGTATATCTAAAAACTTCATGGTCGGGACGTGCGCTCCGTGCCACTGCACAGAACCGTGACGGTGCTGCATTAGTTGGAATTTCGCACAATAGATCTTCTTCGATCGCATATGGGCTCGGCATGGCCACCGCCGGCGCCGGTGGAGTATTGCTCTCCGTGACGTATCCATTTTACCCAGCAACTCATTACGACTGGATTGCTAAATTACTCGGGATCATTGTTTTAGGTGGAATGGGAAGTCTGCCAGGAGCAATTGTCGGCTCCCTTATTCTCGGAATCGTAGAGGCTGCCGGAAACACGTACGCGCCTCGGTGGACGATTCTCTTTTTCTATGGGGTCATCATGTTGGTTTTACTATTTAAGCCCGAAGGAATTCTTGGCGCTCAATCAAGGAAGGATTCGGCGTGAAGAAATTTAAGTTGGACCAAAAATTGATCATTCCCGGGGTTTCATTAGGTGCCTTGGCTCTTCTACCTTTAATACTCCGCGATAGTCAGTATGAGCAATCCGTTCTCATTCTTTGCTTTCTCTTTGCGATCATGGCAAGTGGATGGAATATCATCAGCGGTCTGACCGGATACGTGTCCCTCGGTCACAGCGTCTTTCTCGGTATGGGAATGTATACAGGCTCATTGCTGGGTCAGGCGTTTGGATTGCCAACTTATTATTTCGTTTTAGTCAGCCTGCTGGTGACGGTACTTTCTGCTTTGATTATCGGGGTTGTAATTCTAAGAACGAAGAGTCACTCATTTGTAATTATTACCATCGCTGTACTGCTCTCAGCACAATTGGTCGCTTCAAATTGGAGATCACTTACAGGAGGCACAGAGGGAATCATTTTCAAATCTCCCTTTTGGGCCAGAGAATTAGGTAATCTGCCTTACTACTACATGTTTTTTCTGATTTTACTGCTTACTGTCGGCTTGGTCTGGTTCATTATGAACTCTCGCTTGGGTGCTGGATTCATGGCAATTAGAGATGATGAGGCGAAGGCCGCCTCCATCGGCATAAACACTACGCAATACAAAATCATTGCCTACGCCCTGAGTGCCGCCCCATTTGGATTAGCGGGGGCCATTTACGCCCAGTATTTGGGGTTCATCAATCCAATGGGCTCTTTCAATATGTTGCTCAGCGTCTACTTAGTTCTTGCCGCACTCGTTGGCGGAAAAGGAACTCTGTGGGGGCCAGTTATCGGTGGATTCATCATCGCGTTAGCGAATGAAGGCGCGACAATCACCTCCGGTGGCGTGAGCGCGCGCGTATTGATCATGGGATTAGTACTCGTGATGACTGTGATGTTTGTTCCTCAAGGCCTGTTAAATTCAGCGAAATCCCTCCTTGCCAAGCGACGTTCCAGAAAGGAATCCGTCGCCTTTATCGACCAAGCCTCGATTGCTGAGGCAACTACCAACATTCCTATTGACAGGATCGTTCGGACTCACGCGAAGAAACTCGATGATTCTGACGCGATTCTTCAAATCTCAAATGTGTATAAGAGTTTTGGAGGCGTCAAAGCCGTCAATGGGGTCAGCTTGAGTGTCAAGAGGGGCAGCATCACCGGACTTATTGGACCGAATGGATCTGGTAAGACAACTTTGTTTAACTGCATTACCGGCACTTACGGAGTTGATAAGGGATCCGTAATGCTCAACGGGGAAGAGATATCAAAATTACAACCCTGGGTGCGGGCTCACAAAGGACTTGGGCGAACTTTTCAAATTACAAAACTATTTAAGTCGATGAATGTCTTGGATAACCTCGTAGCACCGTTGGAGAAGCCAAGTGTTAAGGGCATGCTCGCAAACAAGATTCAAGGTCATGAAGTGGATAGGGCAAGAGACGTCCTCTCCTTCATGGGATTGAGTTCCTTTGAGCATTCAAGAGTGGGCACACTCAGTTTCGGGCAGCAGAAACTTGTCGAATTTGCTCAAATACTCATGCTAAGACCTGAGATAGTGCTGCTAGACGAACCCGCCAGTGGAATCAATCCAATCTTGATTGAAAGATTATCGAAGGCTATCCGCAAATTGAATGACGCTGGAACGACTTTCTTAATTGTCGAACACAATATTCCACTTGTTTTAAGTTTGTGTGATTACGTTCATGTTCTCTCTGCAGGAGAGTTGATGGTCTCTGGCACACCGGAAGAAGTCAGAAATGATGAAGCGGTCATT
>JBAZYI010000047.1:0-12298 GCA_041659345.1 Candidatus Nanopelagicaceae bacterium
ACCTGCTCGAATTACCGGGCTTGTTATTGCTGTTATTGCAGTGCACGTTGCCATAGGTCTCACTTTGCACGGCTCGACCACCATTGTCCGGATCATTCGGGAATCGGGCGTGACTTTGGTGGCGCGGGTTGCCGGATTATTACTCGCAGCAATCGCGGTGCAGATGATGGTCGAGGCGATAAAGGGGTTTGCTTCAACCTGGTAACTGCATCCGTAATCGAGGGAAGCAAAACTAGTTTGCGGCGCTCTTAGACTTCTTATTCCTTGTTCTTGTTCGCTCTCTCTTTGTACGTTCAGTCTTGGGGCTAGCAGGTGCGGCCAATTTCGGTGCGTGGTGTTCTTTTTCTTTGAGATTGGCCCGAGATATTGTGGTCGTAACTGGACGCGATTTCTTGAGACGACCATGCGAGCCGGCGGGAATATTCAGTGCTGAGAAGAGATGCTCCGAGGATGAGTAAGTCTCAATTGGTTCGTCCAGGCCCAATTTCAGTGATTGATTGATGAGGCTCCACCTGGGCATGTCATCCCAATCCACAAAGGTGACGCCTATGCCGTGCGCCCCCGCCCGTGCAGTCCGGCCAATGCGGTGGACATACGTCTTGTCATCTTCGGGGCACTGGAAATTGATTACATGCGTTATTCCATCAATATCAATGCCGCGGGCGGCGACGTCGGTTGCAACGAGCACATCTGACTTACCCGCTTTAAAATCGGAAAGGGCGCGCTCGCGGGCACTCTGCCCTAGGTCGCCATGAATCGGCGCAGCTTTAAATCCGCGATCTATCAGATCGTCGGCAGTCTTCTGGCAAGTGCGCTTTGTGCGACAGAAGACCATCGTGGGACCACGACCTTCGGCCTGTAAAATTCGTGCCAACATCTCGATTTTATCCATGGCATGTGCTCTAAAAATGTGCTGCTCAACGCGAGAAACAACTGCGCTTTCGTCATTGTTCTCTTGCGTGCGTATGTGCATGGGCTGAGACATGAATCGTCTGGCCAGGGCGATGATGTCCCCTGGCATGGTTGCCGAGAAAAGCATCGTCTGTTGGCGATTTGGAGTGCTGCTGAAGATTTTCTCTACATCTGGTAGAAATCCAAGATCCAACATCTCATCTGCTTCATCAAGTACCAGGCGGGCGACTTTGTTCAATTTCAACTGTCCTTGACGGTACAGATCAAGCAGGCGTCCTGGAGTGCCAACCACAATCTCGACGCCTTCTTGTAACTGTTCGATCTGTGGCTCAAAAGCCCGGCCACCGTATACGGCGAGTACCCGGATTCCGCGTCCAGCAGTTAACTCTTCGATATCGCGAGCAACCTGTAAGCAAAGTTCACGTGTGGGCACAACCACAAGCGCCTGCGGGAGACCAGCATTTTCAAACGTGGCCCACTCGGGATCTAGCGGGGCGATTACTCGCTCGATAAGCGGAATGCCAAAAGCCAGAGTCTTACCAGTTCCTGTCTTGGCCTGTCCGATGACGTCACCATCGCTGAGAGCGATGGGCAAAACCATTTCTTGAATTGCGAAGGGCGATGTAAATCCATGGGCCAATAAGGCGGCGACAGTCTCTTGTCTCAGCGAAAGATCAGCAAAAGTTATTGTCACCTTAGACTGAACCGAAGCCGACTCGGCGCTCCGCTTGTTCTCCTATTTCGACAAATCCAACTTTATCGGCAGGCACAATTATTTCCCGCCCGCGAATATCACTCAGTACTAGAGGAGACCCGGAAGAAAGTGCCACCGTAACCGCAGATCTGATCTCATCTACGCTCGAAGGGCATTCAAACGCCAATTCGCTCGCGATATTGGTAATGGCGATGCGTACTTCGACTTTCTGGCTTGGAGCTGTCTTCTTTGCACTCATGCACGAATCCTACCGAGTCAGACGAGTGATTGCCGAATGACCAGTAGTTACCGCTCATCCGTGCGTGGAAATCCAGATATTCCGCGCCAAAGGATGCTGGTTAAAAGATTGGTTGCTGTTTCGCGCGATAATTTGCTGTCGCGATCTAGCCAATGCCTGGCTGTTACTTGGACAGAACCGATTAGTCCAACGCCTAAGAGCATCGCTTCTTCTCGTGGTAATCCGGTGTCGATTGAAATGACCGCGCTGACCGCGGCAGCGCAGTCATATGTCATCCGGTTGAGGCGCTCTCGAACGGCCGGCTCGACACTCATATCGCTTTCGAATAGGAGTCGAAAGGCTTCGCCTTCGCTCTCTATAAAATCAAAATAGGCCTCGACCGTTGCACTCACGCGATTTGCGTTTTCAGGCGTTGAGGCAATTGCCTTTTGAATCTTAAATACCAAGGTATCGATGTGGAGGTCCAAGACTGCTAAATAGAGCTCAAGTTTGGAGGGGAAATGCTGATAGAGAACGGGCTTGCTCACGCT
Organism: Candidatus Nanopelagicaceae bacterium; assembly: GCA_041659345.1. Lineage (GTDB taxonomy): Bacteria > Actinomycetota > Actinomycetes > Nanopelagicales > Nanopelagicaceae > QYPT01. Next base: position 2,396 of record JBAZYI010000047.1, read on the forward strand.
GGCATGATCGGCAATCTCATCCATCGCGGCGGCGTGATATCCAGCGGCGGTGAATACCTCAAGTGCGGCACTGAGGAGTTGGGCCCTGCGCTCATCGCGGGGAAGACGTGCCTTGTTTTCCGATCGAATCTCACCTGTAGTCATTGGCCATATGGTACGGGCAATCTCAGCCAAGGGGAGCGTGTCACCTAACGAAATTGTCAGCCATGCATCTGTGCGACAGAATGACACACCCCATACTGCCCACTTTTCTTTCTCTAGGATGTCTCAATGAAGGTTCCACCGCTCGTTTCACCTGGGCCAGCCCTCAGCGTTGATGAGGTGCGCCGGTATAGCCGCCACCTCATAATTCCCGATGTCGCAATGGCGGGCCAGCAGCGCTTGATGAATGCCAGAGTGCTCTGCGTCGGTGCGGGAGGGCTTGGATCTCCAGTTCTCATGTATCTGGCTGCTGCCGGTGTCGGCACGATTGGGATCGTTGATTTCGATACAGTGGACGAGTCGAATCTTCAACGTCAGATCATTCACGGCCAATCAGATATTGGTAAGAGCAAAGCGTTGAGTGCACAGGAGAAGATCTCTGAAATCAATCCAAATGTCCAGGTAAATCTCCATGAGTTTAGGTTAGATGTATCGAATGTCATGGAACTTTTTTCCCAGTACGACCTCATCGTAGACGGGACAGATAATTTCGCCACTAGGTATCTGGTCAATGACGCATGTGTCCTCTTGAAAAAGCCTTATGTATGGGGCTCCATTTATCGTTTTGATGGTCAGGCAAGTGTCTTCTGGGCTGAGTATGGCCCGTGTTACAGGTGTCTGTACCCCGAACCACCTCCTCCGGGGATGGTTCCAAGTTGCGCAGAGGGCGGTGTGTTAGGCGTACTTTGTGCTTCGATTGGATCAATACAAACCACCGAAGCCATCAAGTTAATCACCGGTATCGGAGATCCTTTGATTGGCTCACTCATGATTTACGATGCTTTAGAAATGTCCTATCGAAAGATAAAAGTTCGAAAGGATCCATCTTGTCCCGTATGTGGTTCCGAACCAACGCTTATTGAATTGCTAGAGGACTATGAGGCCTTCTGCGGAGTGCTGACGGAAGGAGCGGAGATTGCTGTGAAGGATTCAACTATTTCGGTGAGCGAACTTAAAGAAATGATCGATTCCGCAGTAGATTTTTATCTCGTAGACGTCCGCGAACCAAGTGAATGGGAGATAGTTCGAATTCCCGGCTCGGTACTTATTCCGAAGCAGGAATTCCTGGATGGCCGCGCGCTCGCAAAATTACCGCAAGAGAAGCGCATAATTTTGCACTGCAAATCCGGCGTCCGTTCCGCCGAGTGTCTTGCTATTGTCAAGAATGCGGGATTTTCGGACGCGGTCCATGTGAGCGGCGGGGTTATTGCTTGGGCGAAGCAGATCGATCTTACGTTGCCGGTATATTGAAATGAACACAAAACCACTGCTGGGCTATCGAATGCTCTTGGTGCATGCCCATCCTGATGATGAGACGATCAACAACGGCGCAACCATGGCTATGTACGCGTCGATGGGCGCCCAGATAACTCTGGTCACATGTACTCGTGGAGAGGAGGGTGAAGTCCTCGTCCCTGACTTAAGCCATCTGGCGAGTGCGCAAACTGATTTGCTTGGGCAGCACCGTGTCGCTGAACTTGTAGCGGCCATGAAGGAATTGGGCGTTAGCGACCACCGCTTCCTGGGCGAGCCGACCGTTCGTTACCGCGATAGCGGCATGATGGGTACACCACCAAATGAGCGCCCCGACGTCTTCTGGCAGGCAGATGTTGATACGGCAGCGAAGTTCCTCGTCGGAGTCATTCATGAGATTCGCCCGCACGTACTTGTTACTTACGACGAGATTGGCGGCTACGGACACCCAGATCACATCCAGGCCCATCGGGTGGCAATGCGTGCTGCCGAACTTGCCGATCAGTGGGTTATTCCGAAAATCTATTGGAACATCTTCCCGAAGTCCGTCATCGCCCTTGGAATCGAAGAACTGAAAAAGACTGGGTCTACTTTCTTTGGCGCTGAAAGTGCAGATGACCTTCCTTTTGCAAAGGACGATGAGTTTGTAACTGCCGCGATCGACGGAAGTGCTTTTGTGGAGCAGAAAATGTCAGCGATGCGAGCACACGAAACCCAGATTGACTTCGAAGAACCGTTCTTTGCCATGGCCAACAATCTCGGTACACAAATATGGGGTCAGGAGTTTTATACGCTGGTCAAAGGTGCAGCCGCGGAACCTTTTGACAGTATGGGACGCGAGACAAATCTTTTTGCCGGCATTACGTTGGCATAACCGATGAAACTTCTCGTCTCACTCGCCTGGGGGATCGTCCTGGGTGCAGCAGCAGTCCTTCTTCACGATGCATATGTTCCTTTTGGGTTGGTAATTGCAATTCTTGGATCCTCCATAGGGGTATGGCTGGTGGGTCGCATGTGGGGTCGGCGTCGATACAAAGTTGCCACGGTATTTGTCTGGTTGGCATTGATACTTCGTGCTGGCTCCCTCGGCGTGGGCAATGAATTACTTGTGCAAGGCAACATCACGGGAAATGCGCTCGTCGTCGGAGGATTTCTAGTACTCCTCGCCGTTGCTAGTTTGCGCAGTTAATTCCGATTTAGCCCCATCGCCAATCTTGCCCGGTCGGGGAATCTTCAATGATGAGTCCCTTTGATTCAAGGGCGTCCCTTAGGAGATCACTCTTGGCCCAGTCTTTTTGCGTGCGGGCTTCGAGTCTCTGCGCGAGGAGTTCTTCAAGTTCGATTGTCAAAACTCGAGTCTCCTTTTTGGTCAAATTCAACCCAAGCACTTGATCCGCATAGAGCATTGAACCAATCGTGAATTCAAGAGGCAGATTCGAATCCTTCTCGAGGGTCCGAATTACTTGGATTGCTCGCGGCGTATCAAGATCATCGCTAAAAGCTTTGAGAATATCTTCGTTGACTACTTGTGCGGCTAGAGGCAATTGACCAACTAGGTTGCGCCATCGGCGCAGTGTCTTATGTGCAGCTGAAATGGAATCCCAGGTGAGGTCCATCTGGCTTCGATAGCGATTCTCGAGCAGGACCAATCTGACCGCTAGGGGGTCGTACCCTTCCTCAATTACCTGGCTGAGTAGCAGGACGTTTCCAGCGCTTTTCGACATCTTTCTACCTTGGAATAGAAGGTGCTCCCCGTGCACCCAGAGATCGACAACTTCTCTACCTGTTATCGCGTTTGATTGAGCACGCTCGTTCTCGTGGTGCGGAAAACGAAGATCAATTCCACCAACGTGGACATCGACGTGACCGTGAAGAAAATGGATAGACATGGCGGAGCACTCAACATGCCAGCCTGGAAAGCCGACTCCCCACGGAGAGTCCCAGACCATCTCTGTTCTGTGGCCAGCCAACTTCCAGAGAGCCCAGTCGGCATGGAAGCGCTTTCCCCCATCATCAGAATATTCGTACCTATAACCCGGTTGAAGAGAATCCAAACGGTTGCCACTGAGTTGTCCGTATTCGGGAAATGAGGTTGCATCAAAGTAGACCGAACCATCCGTTCCTACGTACGCGTAATTTCGCTCGAGCAAACCTGTGATGAGCTCTTGCATCATCACGATGCACTCGCTGGCTCGCGGATACATCTCTGCAGGCAAAATATTGAGACGCGCAAGGTCGGCGTGAAAAGCCGCTTCATATTTTCTTGCGATTTCAAGCGGGTTGATTTTCTCAACTCTGGCTTGGGTCAGGAGCTTGTCCTCAGCCTGGAGGTCCTCTGACATATGCCCCACATCGGTGATGTTCTGTATCAGTAGAACTTGATGCCCAAGGAGTTGAAGAGTTCGCCTTATAAGATCAGATAGCAGAAAGGTTCGCAGATTCCCAACATGCGCATCTCTGTAAACAGTTGGGCCACAGCAATACATTCTGACTGGGTCTGCTTTTGGGACGATCGGACGAAGTTCTCGGCTTTTAGTGTCATACATTGACAGTGGCATCAACATCCCCCCGATGATTCATGGGTGTATGAAAAGTATTCATAGGTGTGATGGAGTCGAAATCCCATTTTCTCGTAAAGCGCGATTGCTCCAAGATTTTTAGAATCAACCTGGAGTACTACTTTTCTTGCACCGAGAAATTGAGCATCAAGAAGTAAAGAGTAGATGAGATCGCGCCCCAAACCTTTTCCGCGCTCATCTGGGTGGACATACAATCGAGTTAGTGCTGTCCAGCCTGCATAGTTTGATGCGCGTGCGACACCAATGATCTTTCCGTTAACTCTAATTGCTCCGTACCTGGCTGGAGTTCGGGTCATAATTTCCAAAACTCCGTGATCGTTCTGAAGTGATATCCATTCTTCACTTGGAGCATCGCTTATTTCTTCATCATCGTCCGTGCGAGAACTATCGATTTGAGACTTGCCAAGCACTTCGTCGATGTCGGCCACCATCACATCTACCGAAATATCACTGTGCCAACCATTCTCTTTTAAGTAGCGCCCTAGCTCGACGTACGTTGGAAGTGCAATATGAAAGGTGGGCGTGAGACCGCGAGTGCCGTAGAATTCAATAACTTCGCCAACGGCAAGATTTAGATCAACCCCTGGACTTCCTATGGCAAGAACCGAATTCGCTCGCTTTGTAAATTTGCCAGAGGCTCTCAATATCCAGTCACCCAATTGAACTTGCTCTCTGGCGGGCCATGTGGCGTTGGCGGCCAATTCAATATCCCGGATTCGAAGCGAGAGTGGGGAACCCATTCCGGCTCGGTCGGATGGGGGAGTAATGACTCGCCAGACCGCGACCTCGTGGGGGTGGAATTGAACGAGGGATCCGTCACGTTTCTCTATGGTCGTCTCGGATTTCAAGACTCCCACAACGTCTCGAAACCCCCCCGCAGGATCATGCAGTCGCAGGGTTATTCGTTGCCCCACGTGAGTAATTCCTGGAGGCAATCCCGCGGGATTGGTGGCCGAACTCTGGGGCGACATGGGTTAACGATAATTGGAATGACCCGGCTTTGGCAGGAAGATGAATCGCGCCTTGGAGACATGGTGATTAGAATGAGCCCAGCCAAAACGATGGAGGTCCGCCTTGACGTACATAATTGCTGAGCCTTGTATCGATGTGAAAGACAAATCATGCATCGAAGAGTGTCCGGTTGATTGCATTTATGAGGGCTCGCGGATGCTCTACATCCAGCCAGATGAGTGTGTGGACTGCGGGGCCTGTGAGCCAGTCTGCCCGGTTGAAGCGATTTATTATGAAGATGATGTGCCATCACAATGGAGCGAGTACACAAAGGTGAATACAGAGTTCTTCGTTGAGATTGGCTCACCTGGGGGCGCGAGCAAGGTTGGCATCACAGAAGGCGATCATCCAATCGTTGCTGCGGAACCGCCGCGCGAGGCATAAGAAAGTCTTGTGCTGAAGCTTCCTGATTTTCCATGGGACACGCTGGCGCCATACGGTCAGCGTGCTCGTCAACATTCGAGTGGAATTATTGACCTCTCGGTTGGAACACCAGTTGATCCGACACCCCAAAGTATCCAGAAGGCTTTGAGGGAGAGTTCCAATGCGCCTGGCTATCCAGTTACCGTGGGTACGCAACAATTACGCTCAGCGATTCGAGAATGGGCGACAAGGCATTTAGGCGCAACAGGTGAGTTTGATGTTCTGCCACTTATTGGCTCGAAGGAATTGGTTGCCTGGCTCCCGACTTTTTTGCAGGCAAGGAGGGTTCTATACCCGGAGATTGCTTATCCTACATATAGCGTCGGCGCCGTTCTCGGGTCGGCAACCGGCACGCCTGTACCGATTGATCCGTCAACGTGGCCAGAGACCGACTTGGTATGGATTAATTCGCCGTCAAATCCAACTGGTCGAGTACATACGGCCAATGAGTTGCAAGCAGTAATCGATTGGAGCCGATCAAATAATTCTGTTGTCGCATCAGATGAGTGTTATATAGATTTCGGCCATGGTTCAAAACCGTCTTCTATCTTGATGCACACCGAAGGCGATAACAAAAACATACTTGCAGTTCATTCATTGTCAAAGCGGTCATCAATGGCTGGTTATCGCGCTGGATTTCTTATTGGTGACCCCGAATTGATTTCTCGAATTCGCGAAATTCGAAAGCACTCAGGAATGATTGTTCCCCTTCCGATCCAAAATGCCATGGTCGTTGCACTGGGCGACGAATTACACGTGGCCAAACAGCGGGAGCTTTATAACGCCAGGCGCGAGCGATTGAAGCCCGCGTTAGAGAGAGTTGGATTCCGTATTGAGGAAACCAAGGCCGGACTCTACATATGGTGCACCAGGGATGAGGCGGATTGGGATTCCATTTCCTGGTTAGCGGAATTGGGCATATTGGCGACCCCAGGTCATTTTTATGGAGAGAAAGGCGCTCGCCATATCCGGATCGCGTTGACTGCAACAGATGCTCATATTGATGAAGCCGTCCGTAGGCTAAATTCATCAACTCCCGTTGAGAAATAGTTAGTTCATGGCGCAAGGGATTCTTCTGGTAGGTGGTCTTGGAACCCGCTTAATGCCTCTCACGCAGGACACGCCTAAACCCATGCTTCCTGTTGGAGGAGTGCCCGTTACGGAGCATCAATTAATACGCGCAAAGAATGCAGGAATCAGCAGGCTAGTACTCGCGACTTCGTATCTCTCGGAAGTCTTTAGGCCTCATTTTGGAGATGGTTCACGTTGGGGAATGGAGATTGTCTATGCGGTGGAAACGGAACCGTTGGGAACGGGCGGAGGAATTCACCACGCTTCACAGTTTTTAAATCGCAAGGAGTCAATCGTGATATTTAACGGGGATGTTTTGAGTTCTCATGATCTTGTTGGTCAGATTAAAATGCATGAAGAGCGAGATGCTGACGTAACTTTGCATCTGACCCATGTCGAGGACGCTAGAGCTTTTGGGTGCGTTCCCGTGGATGAAAATGGTCGCGTAACAGCCTTCATGGAGAAGATGGAAGTACCGGTAGCAAATACCATTAACGCGGGATGTTACGTGTTTCACCCACGTGTGATTGAACGGATTCCTGAAGGCCAGGTTGTCAGCGTTGAGCGGGAGATATTCCCTGATCTCGTAGAGGCAGGGCGCCTCGTTCTTGGCCTGGTGGATGACTCATATTGGGTTGATATTGGCACCTCACGTTCTCTGCTGCAGGCTTCCATTGATGTTGTTCGGGGCGTTGCAAATTCAGAAGCACTCGATGCAGCCGCCTTCTCTTTCAGGTCCAGGGAATTTATTGCCATGGAGGGGGTGGTCATTGCCGGTGATGCTCAGGTCTTCGGCGGCTCTTCCATAGGTCGCCAATCGATAATTGCTTCCGGGGCAAAGATTGAGGGTTCAATCGTTTGCGCCAAAGCCCAGGTATTAGCAGGTGCTTCAATTAGAGGGTGCTTTGTCGCTGAGGGCGCAATTGTCGCGGCAGGCATGAATTATTCGAATATGTATATCGGTGTGAATGAAGTTCAAGATTTGTAGAGTGAATATTTATTCACTAGTTCGTGAAAAAGCCTCCCTATAGCGGGAAATTGGGAGTGCGTAAAGTCAAAAAATGACTTGACTTAAAGGGATTACACGCGTGTAATTCACTTATTGGAATTCCGTCATTCGGGCGGAGCCAAAGCAATTAACCGTTATTAACCGTATTGAGGAGTGTCGGAATGTCAGATATTCGACCTGATGGCCCCAACATCCAACTCGTCACCGGAGAAACCGTTGAACTTTCTTGGCAAGAGCGCTCACTTTGCGCTCAGACCGATCCTGAGGCTTTCTTTCCCGAAAAGGGCGGTTCAACTCGCGAAGCAAAGCGTGTATGCATGTCCTGTGATGTCCGCTCCGAATGTCTTGATTATGCCCTCGCTCACGACGAGCGCTTCGGGATCTGGGGCGGTCTATCCGAACGCGAACGCCGCCGCCTTAAGCGTCGTCCTGCCTAAACTCCTCACCGGCGTTGCGCGTGTCTGACGCCCAGAGCGCTGCTCGCCCTCGCGTAACGGCAATTCTCGTCGTTCATGATGGAGCGGCTTGGCTGCCAGAAGTTGTAGCTTCGCTCGCATCTCAAACGCGTCCTATCGATTACACACTTGCAATCGATACCGGTTCCGAAGACAGTTCTTCAAAATTATTGAGGAACGCACGCGTTCCATCCTTTTCAATGCCGCGGGACACAGGATTTGGAGCGGCAGTTTCAGTCGCCCTCGAACACATTCCGACATCCTCCACAGAGAGTGAGTGGCTCTGGCTCATTCATGATGATTGTGCGCCGCAGCCCGGCGCCCTTGAAGCGTTGCTTACGGCAGTTGAGGATCGACCACAAGTCGCCATCGCAGGACCGAAATTGCGTGGCTGGTATGACCGCACTCACTTACTTGAAGCCGGGGTGAGTATTGCCGGCAACGGTGCACGATGGACGGGACTCGAAACACATGAGTACGACCAAGGTCAACACGACGGCATTCGCGATGTACTTGCCGTCAGTACTGCAGGAATGCTTATTCGCCGAGCTGTCTTTGAAGAGCTCAGCGGTTTTGATCCAAACCTTTCTCTTTTCCGAGATGATGTTGATTTGGGATGGAGAGCGCACGTTGCTGGGCACAAGGTAATTACTGTGACTGAGGCGGTCGCTTACCACGCCGAGGCCGCTTCATCCGAGCGACGGGGAGTGGATGTTAAAAGCGCTTTTTTACACCGCCCACTCATACTCGATCGCCGCAATGCGGCCTACGTGCTTCTCGCAAATTCGTCCTGGTGGCATTTGCCGTGGTTGACCCTTCAGTTATTTTCGAGCGCTCTAGTGAGAGCGGTCGGTTATTTACTGGTCAAACTCCCTGGCTATGCATCCGATGAAATCCTTGCCGTGGGATACTTGATTGTCCGTCCAGGCATCATTCTTGAGGCCAGGAAATTGCGCCGTCGCCAACGTCTGATTTCCTCGCGAGTCGTATCGACTTTCATTCCACCGCGATGGTCACAACTTCGATTGAGCACACTCCGAATCGCGGAAGCAATGCGGTCGACACTCCTACCCACCGCACCTCAACCAATGGGCGCTCTGGAGACAGCGTCTGAAGAAGAAGATCTCCTCACTCCAGCACTCCCTGTTCGATGGATTTCAATACTCAGGCGCCCTGAAGTCTCTGGACTGCTTTTTCTATTAGTGCTCACTTCGCTCTGGTCGAGTCATCGATACGGCTCACTTGTCGGAGGCGCGCTTGCCAACACTCCTATGGGGGCGAGTGATCTGTGGAGACGGTACGGCGAATCGTGGCATCAAGTCGGAATGGGGAGTTCCACAGCTACCCCTACGTGGATACTGATTTTGGCACTTCTCTCCACGCTCTTTATTGGGAAAGCAGCATTTTTTATAACATTCCTCTTTTGGGCTGCCCCAATACTTTTCATGCTCTCGATGTATTCGCTGCTTCGAAAAATCTCTACAAATTCGTGGTTAATCGTCGGTGCAAGCATCGGATATGCCCTGTCTCCCGTGGCCGTTGCTTCTATCAACTCGGGACGACTCGGAACCATGGCGACCCTTATCTTGTTGCCGCGTATTGTTTACTACATCCCACGATTAAATGGGATTGAGAGAAGAAATTGGCGGTTTATTTTCGGTTTCAGTCTTCTTGTCGGCGTCCTTGCATCGTTCACTCTCCAAGCATTTCTTGGAATCGCGCTATTTCATATATTTTCAATGATTCGCCATTATCAAGATTTTAGAATTACTCGGGATCGACCGCTCCTCCGAGACCGCCTAATACGGAGAGTCACCCTCGTCCTGGTTCCGTTTTTACTCTGCCTTCCATGGTCTTTTGAAGCGCTGATGCATCCTTCCCAGTTTCTATTGGAGCCAGG
>JBAZYI010000048.1:0-11625 GCA_041659345.1 Candidatus Nanopelagicaceae bacterium
TCTCAACGATTGATTCTTCAGAATGAACGTCCACAAACCCATCGATCACATCTCGATGGCGCTCGATGATTCCTGGCACGAATCCATCTGCAATTCCTTCAATCAGATGTTTGGCAATCTCCCCACAAAGAATCGTGCACGACTCTGCCGGTTCCAGCGCAATGACTTTACATGCGGGGTTTGCTGCTTTGAGTGCCTGCCCCACTCCGATGATAGTTCCGCCAGTGCCAATGCCGCCAACGACCAAGTCAGGTTTTACTGGCATCTGACGAAGAATTTCTTGACCAAGCCACTCACGGTTCTCGTCAACGTTCCACTCGTTATCAAATTGCTGTGGAGCAAAAAAACCAGGGATCTGACCTACGCGTCTTGCCTCAGCAAGGGCATCGTTGACGTGGAAATCTCCCATCATGTGAACTTCCGCGCCGAAGGCACGCGAGATGGCGGTTCTCTCAGGACTCATTCCATCAGGCATGACGACAATCATTTTGTAACCCTTTACAGCAGCAACCATGCTCATCGCGTTTCCCGTATTGCCACTTGATGCCTCAATGATTGTGTCCCCTGGCTTAAGCAAACCTTCGGTTTCGGCTCGCTCAATAATGTACTTGGCTATACGCGCCTTGATAGAGCCAGAAGGATTGAGGTATTCCATCTTCACCCATATGCCCTCAATCTGAATGAGCGGTGTATCACCAATAGCATCCAAAATATTTTTCACGCAAGGTTCCTCTGTTCTATATGCATCCTGTGAGAGGAGCAAATCCTAAGGGCTAACCCAGCTATTGAGAAGGAACTCGATTACGCGCAGATTTCAGCATGGCCGTGAGTACAAGAAAAAGGAAGGCGCCTAGAGAGATCGCAACCATCGCCCGACCTATATTTACGAAGAGATCATTGAAAAACATGAGGAGGGATGCCGGAGGAAGAAGTAAAAGCCTCCATTTCCATCCTCTGCTCAAAATCGTTTCTAGCTCTCGGTTGAGCGCTGGACCGCGTCCGAGCACGACGGGCAATAAGTAGGTAAGCGCGCCTAATAGTGTTGGGAATAGGAATAAGGTGAAAAGTAAGAGTATGTGTCCTTCGAGCGCGACGAGTACCTTCTCGGGAGATTTGTACGAGATTTGGAGCGCAATATCGGCAAGTAGCAGAACTCCCAATCCGATTGAACCTGTTAAGAGCATCCACGAACCGGGACGGTCAGGTTTCTTCTTCCGCATCGTGAGAATCGCTGGCGTGAGCGTGATGGATCCACCTACCAAGTAAGACACTAGTGATAGTCCAAAGAGGATCTGCCAATCTTCAATTGCGGCGAGTATCGAGACGCTCGTTCCGGCAAGCATGAATCTCAATCCGATCACTGCGGCTCGAATCGCCCGCTCGTGCATGGGAGTTCGTAGGACGGTGGGCCAGAGTGTCACGAGCGTGCCAATCACAGTGATTCCCACCCAGCCAAGAAGATTGGCATGGAGATGCGCCAGCGCCAATCTTGGTTGCATCGAATTTTCATGATCTTGAAAGGAATTGATGACTCCCAAGGTGATTCCAACCAATAGAAAAAGAGAAGCAAATTGATAATATCTGAGTAGATTTATGAATCTCTTATTCAATGATCTCTTAATGGAGATTGAAATACCTTGTAGAAAATAAATTATTGTACAGAACATCAAAATCCCAAAAAATACTACGAACTCCTGCATTTGAGCCGTTACCGCCACTAACACTCCAACAATTGAAATGTTGAGTAAGACAATGACTGACATCTGGCGCTTGTGGTTGTGAGGCCGTGTCCAAAGAAGTGCACTGACGAAGTGATCGCTCCACGTGATGATCGCGTTTGTCACGGCACCTAACAGGAGAAGGTGAACGGTCAACCAAGGAGGCTGACCGTTATGTTCCCCGCGCTGAAGTGCTCCAGAAATTAAAGCTGCTATGAGATAGACAATGACGGAAGCGTTGGCACGTAAGTGCCAATCCGCTCGACCAATGCCTGAGGCCATGCCTTAGAGTATTGGTAAGTACCGATCTAATTCGTAGGCACTTATCTGGTGTCGGTAGTCATTCCACTCCGCCCGCTTATTTCGCAATACGTACTCAAATACATGCTCACCAAGAGTCTCGCGAACTAATTCGCTCTGCTCCATCGCGACAATTGCCTCGTTTAAATCACTTGGAAGGGCTTCAGAATCATTGGATTCAGAGAGTTCGTACCCTTCTGCAACACCTTTTAATCCCGCCGACAACATAACTGCGTAGGCTAAATATGGATTGCAGGCGGAATCAGGGGAACGAAATTCGATTCTTGTTGAGTTTTCTTTCTTGGGTTTGTACATCGGGACTCGGACGAGGGCCCCGCGATTACTACGTCCCCAATTTGCGATCGCGGGTGCTTCGCCACCTCCATGGAGACGTTTGTACGAGTTGACCCATTGGTTGGTGACTGCGGTTATTTCGGACGCATGCTTGAGTAGGCCCGCTATGAATGACCGGCCAACCTTGGACAAGTTGTATTCGTCCTTTGGATCATAAAATGCATTGTTCTCTCCTTCGAAAAGCGAGACATGAGTATGCATTCCAGAACCTGGGTGATCGGTAAAAGGTTTTGGCATGAAGGACGCATGAAATCCCTGATCCAGGGCTACTTCTTTAACAACGTGGCGAAAAGTCATGATGTTGTCCGCAGTGCTCAGTGCGTCCGCATATCGAAGGTCAATTTCCTGTTGGCCGGGTGCACCTTCATGATGGCTGAATTCAACACTGATTCCCATTGACTCAAGCATCGTGATCGCTTGTCGCCGAAAATCATGGCCAATTACTGCAGGCGTTTGATCGAAATATCCGCCTGAATCGATGGGGACCGGACGCTTGCCGGGTTCGGGAAGCTCTTTAAATAGGAAGAATTCAATTTCTGGGTGGGTGTAACACGTGTACCCCATCGACGCTGCTCTGTTGAGAGTTCGACGAAGCACGTGGCGAGGATCTGCCAGCGATGGAGAACCATCTGGCATAAGAATGTCGCAGAACATTCGGGCAGCTCCTGGGGCTTCCGTTCTCCATGGAAGAATTGCAAAAGTACTTGGGTCTGGCTTCGCAAGCATGTCGGCTTCGCTCACCCGCGCAAAGCCCTCAATTGCAGAACCATCGAATCCAATTCCCTCTTCGAAGGCGTTTTCAAGTTCGGCTGGAGCAATCGCAACAGATTTTAGGAAACCTAGAACGTCCGTAAACCAGAGACGGACGAAACGGGTGTTGCGCTCCTCAAGGGTGCGAAGAACAAATTCCTCCTGCTTGGTTACTTGGGCGTCGCTACTCATAACCGCATAGTTTCAATACTGCGTTACGGCTGTGTTAACAACTCAACGCTCAGTATCACCGCGGAGCCTAAAGAGGCTAAATGATGAAAAACTCCGAAGTGTCCATATTGGTCCGCTCCTGCACATCCTTGGTTATGACCATATTTGCCCCAATAACGGCCCCCCTACCAATAATCACATCGCCTAGGACACGGGCGCCGGCTCCAATAGTGACGCCATCGCCAAGGGTCGGATGGCGCTTTCCTTTCTTATAGGAGCGCGCTCCCAGGGTGACATCGTGGTAGAGCATGACGTCATCGCCGATAATCGTCGTCTCGCCGATGACGACGCCCATACCGTGGTCGATGAAGAAGCGACGTCCGATTTTGGCACCCGGATGGATTTCAATCCCTGTTGCGCTTCGGGTCAGGTTTGACCAGATTCGCGCGATTGTTTTGAGGTCATGACTCCAGAGCCAGTGAGCCATGCGGTGTCCCCAAATTGCATGAAGGCCTGGATAAGCAAGGAGAACCTCAAATTTATTGCGAGCGGCAGGATCGCGCGCCATAGCAGTCGCAATATCTTCTCGAATGTTTAGGCCCATGAATTACTCTGCAAGATCTTTGTAGAGAGGGGTTGAAAGGTAGCGCTCGCCGAAGGAGGGCACTATGACGACAATGATCTTGCCTGCAAACTCAGGACGTTTAGCAACTTGTGCAGCCGCCCAGAGTGCTGCACCTGAAGATATTCCAGCAAGAATCCCCTCTTCGGCACCTGCCCGACGCGCATAGGCAAATGCGTCTTCGGCAGAAACATCCAAGACTTCGTCGTAGACAGATCGGTCCAGATTGTTTGGAATGAAGTTCGCACCGATTCCTTGAATGGGGTGACCGCTTGCACTTCCTCCGGTAAGCAGTGGTGAAGCCAAAGGTTCTACGGCAAATATTTTGACGTCGGGATTTCTCTCTTTCAGAACTTGTCCGACTCCAGTAATTGTCCCGCCCGTTCCAACTCCTGCAACAAGCGCAGCCACGGTGCCATCAGTATCTCGCCAGATCTCTTGCGCAGTGGTCTTGCGGTGAATCTCCGGGTTTGCGTCATTGTCGAATTGGCTCATGAGGACTGCGCCTTCTCCCGCTGCCAATTCCTCAGCCTTTGCGATCGCACCGCGCATACCTTCGGCCGCAGGAGTCAATACGAGTTCAGCGCCAAAAGCGCGAAGTAGCATGCGTCGCTCGTTTGACATTGAATCCGGCATGGTCAAAATAACTTTGTAACCGCGAGCGGCCCCGACCATGGCAAGCGCAATTCCAGTATTGCCTGAGGTAGCTTCCACAATAGTTCCGCCGGGTTTCAGTTCGCCCTTTTGCTCTGCAGCATCAACCATCGAAATCCCGATGCGATCTTTGACTGAAGCAGTTGGGTTATAGAACTCAAGTTTTGCATAGACATTAGCCGCCGCACCGTCTGTAATGCGGTTGAGGCGGACGAGAGGCGTATTTCCGACAACCTCAGTGATGTTGTTGTAAACCTTCATGATTTCTCCCATGTCATAGATATGTCATATTCAAGTAAAATATTTTTTGTTAGAGGGCTGTTCTAAAAGTGAAAATTTAAGAGGGCGAAGAAAGCGATTAAGAACGGCAGGCGCATGTACTTGCGCGCCCAAAATCAATGACGCGTCTACGCGTAAAGAGCCAATTACTTATTTCTTGCACGAGTAAATGTTAGCAATGTAATAGGAATAAGCCACTTGCGAACCCCTCGCATCAATGGGCGACTAATAACCTTGCTCGCCCCATCTTGAGGTTATTGGCAAGCGACGATCTTTTCCAAAGGCCCTCGTAGAAACCTTTGTGCCTGGTGGATATTGGCGTCGCTTGTACTCAGCCCGATCCACAAGCGAGATAACACGCGAAACTAGTGCGGGATCAAAGCCAGCAGCGATCAATGAGGATCCACTCTCATCGCCCTCGACATAGCGGAGCAAAATAGAATCAAGTAGGTGGTATTCGGGTAGTGAATCAGAATCCTTCTGTCCAGGTCGCAATTCCGCGCTTGGCTCCTTCGCAATGGAGTTGGCGGGAATGGGAGCGATCTCACCACACAAGCGTGCCTGCTCATTTCGCCACTTTGAAAGTGCCCATACATCAGTCTTGTAAATATCCTTGATAGGTGCGAAGGCACCAACTGCATCGCCATAAAGGGTTGAATATCCAACAGCTAGTTCGCTCTTATTCCCCGTAGCAAGAACAAGGTGACCTTCCTGGTTGGAAAGACCCATCAATACAACGCCACGGACTCTTGCCTGCAGATTCTCTTGCGCAATGCCTTCAAGTTTGACTGACTCAAGAAAGGCGCTGACCATAGGTTCGATTTCAATCACGCGAAAGTGGAGCCCCGTGTTCTGTGCCATGGCATGAGCATCAGTTAGAGAGTGGTCCGATGAATATTTGCTAGGGAGTCCGATACCGTAAACATTCTCAGACCCAAGGGCATCAACAGCGATAGCTGCCACAAGAGCGGAATCTATTCCGCCTGAGAGTGCGATGATCACTGTCTGGAAATTATTCTTGTGCACATAGTCGCGCACTCCAACAACCAGCGCTTGCCATACTTCAGCCAGATCATCTAATCGAGGGGCGATCTCATTCAAAAAAGTATCGCGACCTTGAATGACTTCATCGTGAATGACCACATCCGGCTTTGAAGTATGGGACTCCAACTCCAGATCAACGATGAGCAGATGATCTATAAAACGTGGTGCTCGTGCCAGGACCTCTCCGTTGCCGTCCACGACAATACTGTCGCCATCAAAAACCAGATCATCTTGACCACCCGTCATATTCACATATGCCACGGGAGCACCTACCTCAATCGCCCGTTTCTTCACCAGCGCGAGTCGGAGGTCATCCTTATTTCGTTCGAAGGGACTGCCATTCGGAACGACCAAGAGTCCAGGGGTACGCGAAGCCAATTCCGCAACCGGCCCACCCTCTTGCCAGATGTCCTCGCAGATCGCCATTCCAAGATCGATTCCGTGCACACGAACTACAAGAGATGCATCACCCGGTACAAAATTCCTAAACTCATCAAAAACGCCGTAGTTAGGGAGATGGTGTTTTACATATCGAGCTCGGACTTTTCCACCCTGAATGATTGCCACCGCATTTTGTGGCGCACCCTCAGGTTGCCCCAATCGATTCGCCGCATTCGTCGCCTCATCTAGGTAGCCAAGAATGAGAGTTAAATCCTCGAACCCCTCATCTGCGCATTTCTGAGCAATCTCATCAATAACTCTCTTGCTCGCTGCTCGGAATGCGGGTCTGAGCGCCAAATCTTCCACTGGGTATCCAGTCACGGTCATCTCAGGAAAAACAACAACGTCGGCTCCGGATTGGTGGGCCCTGCCGACGTAATTCAGTATGAGATCGGCATTACCACTCAAATCCCCCACAGTGGGATTAATCTGCGCAAGTGCCAATCTGAGCTGAGACATGACTTAAGAGTAACGGTGACGATAGAGTAAACCTGAATTCCCAGGGACCTCATTCGCAGGCCTTGAGGTAGGAGGTTCCACATGTCTAATCAGAACAGCGTCTTCGGAAGCGGATCTAACCGTCGCATTACCATCCGAGATTTGGCAGAGGCAAAAAAACAGGGCGAAAAATGGCCAATGCTCACCGCCTACGAGCAGATGACTGCCGACATTTTTGACGAGGCAGGAATTCCGGTACTCCTCGTCGGAGATAGCGCAGGTAATAATTTTCTAGGTGAAGAGAACACCATTCCGGTGACCGTCGACGAGATGATTCCACTTGTACGGGCCGTAGTCCGTGCGTCACGTCGAGCCCTTGTGATTGCCGATCTCCCATTTGGATCTTATGAAGCATCCCCCGAGCAGGCACTTGCAACATCAGTGCGATTTTTTAAAGAAGCCGGCGCGCAGGCCGTGAAATTAGAGGGCGCTCAAATAGAACAAGTTGCCAAGCTCACCCAGTCTGGGATTCCAGTCATGGGCCACTTGGGACTGACACCACAATCCCTTCATCAACTTGGCGGGTACCGAGTCAAGGGACGAGATGATGGGGAGAACATTCTTGAGGCAGCTCTGGCCCTCCAAAATGCGGGTGCATTTGCAATCGTCCTAGAACTTATTCCTTCCGATCTTGCAACAAGAATCACGAACGCTCTCTCGATTCCAACAATCGGGATCGGAGCAGGAAATACATGTGACGCACAAGTACTCGTCTGGACGGATCTCATGGGACTTACGAAGAAGCCACCTCGCCTTGCAAAGGCATACCTCAATTTGCGGGAAGAAATGCTTGCGGCAACGAAGGAATGGGCTGATGACGTCCTCCATGGAACTTTCCCTGGCCCGGAGCAGACATTTCTATAGTTCTCCCCCGATATTCATGCCGTCCAAGAAAATGAGAAACGAAAATTCGAGAAGTAGATCCCTGAATCCGAGAACAGATTTCCACTCCAAAAATGAAATCAAATATTTTCCGTGAAAGCACAAAAAAGTAAAAAAGTATTTCGCGACACGCACTTAAATATTTATCACACAATGCTGGCAATATGCACCAACTACTGCCACGCTTATCCATGAACAGGTCCGGTGACGGATCGGACCATTCCGATTGGAGAAGTACGTGGCTGCAGCTAAGAAATCTGCTCCAAAGCGCAAGAAGGCCGCTGTGAAAGTAGCAGCGCCAAAGCGTCGCAAGAAGGCCGCTGCTAAGAAAGCAGTAGCAGCACCAAAGCGCAAGAAGGCCGCTGCGAAGAAGGTTGTTGCCAAGAAGGCAGCGCCAAAGCGCAAGAAGGCCGCTGCGAAGAAGGCTGTTGCCAAGAAGGCAGCCCCAAAGCGCAAGAAGGCCGCGAAGAAGGCTGTTGCCAAGAAGGCAGCGCCAAAGCGCAAGAAGGCCGCGAAGAAGGTTGTTGCCAAGAAGAAGGCAGCACCAAAGCGCAAGAAGGCCGCGAAGAAGGCTGTTGCTGCTCCTGCAGCTGCACCAAAGAAGCGTCGTCG
This sequence comes from Candidatus Nanopelagicaceae bacterium, assembly GCA_041659345.1. Taxonomy (GTDB): domain Bacteria; phylum Actinomycetota; class Actinomycetes; order Nanopelagicales; family Nanopelagicaceae; genus QYPT01. Next base: position 8,326 of record JBAZYI010000048.1, read on the forward strand.
CAAGAAGGCAGTTGCTGCCAAGTAACGACATTAAGAAAAAGACCCGCCACGGTTGTGGCGGGTCTTTTTTTATCTAATTTTGTTGCCGGTTTCTCATAAAATTTTCACTCCTATGGATTCGCCCGCAGGGCAATGCCTACCTTTTCGAATATGTGGGCCAGGGCAATTTGATCTGCTCTCGTTAGTTGGTCAACGAATCGAGTACGTACGCTCTCGACATGATCCGGAGCCGCAGCGACGATGGCTTTCCACCCCTTCGGTGTCATGACTGCAAAATATCCTCTTTTGTCATCTGGACAAGCTTCGCGTCTTATCCACCCCGCCTTCTCCATCACCTTCATGCGATGAGAAAGACGAGAGCGAGAGAGCATGGCAATATCAGCCAGTTCACTCATTCGCATTCTTCGCTCCGGTGCATCGCTGAGTTGAGCGAGGATTTCATAGTCGGGCATGGAGAGGTCATGGCCGGCAAGATCTGAATCTAAGGCTTCCAGAAGTCGCCGGCTGGCGACGATGTAACTCCTCCATGCTCTCATTTCGACAGGATTGAGCCATCGAGGAGGCTTTGATGTAGCGTTTTGACGTACCATGTGGCAAGTGTAGCAAATAAGTTGAAAGTTCAACTAGTTTTGTCGAACGTGTTTTTGAGCCCCACTGATCTGACTGTGACTTAAATTCGAGAGAGAGATATATTCATGAAGAGTGGAATTGATACCTCCTTTATAGATTCAACCGTCCGGATTCAAGATGATCTTTACCGCCATCTCAACGGCACATGGCTCCTATCGCATGAGATTCCCGCCGATCGCGCATCGGATGGAGTCGGGTACAAACTCTACGAAGAGGCTGAAGCGCACGTCCGAGCAATTATTGAGGGCCCCGCCAGCGGACCAGATAGCCAGAAAATTAGCGACCTTTATTCCAGTTTCATTGATACCGAACGTATCGAATCACTAGGCGCATCCCCCATTGCTGCCTATCTAGCAAAGGTCGATCAAATCGAATCGTCCCGGGATTTTCTTCGGACGCTGGGTGAGTTCGAGCTGGATGGCTTCGGGGGCATTTTTGCCGCCGAAATTTCTACTGACCATATGGACTCTCTTTCAAACATCATCTATCTAAGCCAAGGCGGCCTCAGTCTGCCGGATGAGGCCTACTACCGAGAGGATCAATACGAACCAATCCGAGTCGCCTTCCGCGATCACGTAACGAAGATGTTTGGACTCATTGGAATCGAAAATGGACAGGAGCACGCCATTCGAATCCTTGCCCTTGAAACTAAAATTGCCCGTCACCACTGGGACCAGGTACGAGATCGTGATGCCACCCTTACCTATAACAAATTCACTCGCCCCGAACTTGATTCTCTCTGCCTTGGGCTCGACTGGAAAATCTGGATGGATGGTTGCGAGATACCAGCCTCCGGATTTGAAACGACGATTGTCCGAGAGCCGGATTTCTTTACGGGAATTGGCCAGATGCTCTCCGACTTCGACCTCGAATCCTGGCGCTCTTGGCTCAAGTGGCAAGCCATCAGCGGAGCTGCTCCCTATTTGCACGATGACCTCGTTCAACAGAATTTCTCGTTCTACGGAACCACCCTCTCTGGAACAGTTCAGATCCGTGCTCGATGGAAGCGGGCAGTCTCTGTCGTCGAAAGTGCTTTAGGTGATGCAGTTGGTCGGATCTATGTGGAACGCCACTTTCCGAATCAAGCAAAAACCGAAATGGAGACCCTCGTCGCAAACCTAGTGCTCGCATATCGCGAGAGCATTACCAACATTTCTTGGATGAGTGAATCCACCAAGAAGAAGGCGCTAGAAAAACTGGCCAAGTTCACTCCCAAAATTGGATATCCAGACAAGTGGCGCGATTATTCAACCTTGGTTATCTCCCCTTCTGATCTCATGGGGAATATGGCACGGATTGCTAGGTTCGCGCGCGATTACGAGTTGGCAAAAATCGGGGCACCAGTAGATCGGACCGAGTGGTACATGACCCCTCAAACGGTCAACGCCTATTACAACCCAGGAATGAATGAGATTGTCTTCCCTGCCGCCATTTTGCAGCCGCCATTTTTCGATATGGATGCGGATGATGCAGTCAATTACGGCGGAATAGGTGCAGTGATTGGCCACGAAATCGGACATGGCTTCGATGACCAGGGCTCTAAATACGACGGCGATGGGAATCTCAATGACTGGTGGACGCAGGCTGATCGAGATGAATTCGAAAAGCGGGCAAACGTATTAATTGCTCAATACAACGCATTAGCGCCCGCAGAGGCCCCTGATATAACCGTAAATGGGGCTCTCACGGTAGGAGAGAACATCGGTGACCTCGGAGGGCTCAGCATCGCCTATAAAGCCTACAAATTGGCTTTAAAGGGTGAATCTGCCCCAGTATTAGACGGATTCACAGGTGATCAACGCTTTTTTCTTGCGTGGGCACAAGCATGGAGAGGTAAAACTCGACCTGAGGCAGTTCGGCGGGAGATCGCTACAGATCCCCACTCTCCCCATGAATTCCGGACCAATCAGATCGTGAGAAATATGGAGGCCTTCTACGCCGCATTCGGGGTTGTCGAAGGCGATGGCCTCTACTTAGCTCCGCAGGAGCGGGTTCAAATCTGGTAAGGGAAGTTGCGGTAGAGAGATAAGCCGCTATTCGCTGTTACGATTTGACCATTCTGAATGCCCAACGCATTCCATAGCAGATGCCAGATAAGACCCGAATACGGTCGGAAGAATTAGAGGAGTACGTATGAAGAAAACCCTTATCGCGGTCACTGTGATCGCAGGCCTCGCCCTTACCGGCTGCGGCAATACATCTGAACCAGTCGCCACCCCGACCGAGAGCGCCACTCCCTCTGCTACTCCCACAGTAAGCAACGCCTTTGGCTCCCCAATCACAGTAGGCGAGGGAATAACGGTAACCATTTCTAAGCCAACAACTTTTGTTCCGGGCACGTTCGCCTCAAATTACCTCCCCGGCCAAGCCGCGAATGTCTTCACTGCGACCTTGAAGAACGAGAGTGGGTCAGAAATTGATCCATCAACCTTCTCACTCGTTGCCAGTTCAGGATCAAATACCTGTACTGACGTACTCGACGGAGATAACGGCATTAGCGGTGCGCCTACTGAGCCGATCGCCACTGCTAGTGAGGTTAGCTTCAAGTTTGCCATCGGCTGTGATGCAAAAAGTGGTCAACCTCTGCATATTGATGTCACCATCGGCTCCGACACAGCTGCTCTAGATGGGACAGTCGCCTAAATCTAAGTAGTAAAAAAACCGGCCCTG
>JBAZYI010000049.1:0-11487 GCA_041659345.1 Candidatus Nanopelagicaceae bacterium
CATTGATGCTCTGGGTGGGTGGGATATTTGGACTTGGGCTCCCCGACCCGAAATCTCGTGTCATTGCAGCACCACGGTTTAGTCAATTGGCGCTCTGGGCAGTTATCGCCGTCGTACTGAGTGGAGTCGCCAATGCATGGATCCGATTGGATTTTGCGGCGGCCTGGCACACGAGTTACGCACTGGTCGTTATCGCCAAAGTGATTTTGACGCTTGGCTTGATATTCCTTGGATACCAACATCGGCGCAATCTCAATGCCGGCAAAATGACGAGTATGAATTGGGCGAAATTTACCCAACTTATTGGGATTGAACTTTCAATCATGATCATTGCACTTGCACTTGGTTCGTGGCTCTCAACTAGTCAGCCGCCAGATCCTGCCGGAGGTGGCACATTTGATGCGGCCACGACCGTCGCGGGTCTTCCAATGCCAGCGGCTCCCAACTTCACGCGGCTACTTTTTAATTTCGAGCCTGATGCTCTCTTCCTTGGGATTGTTCTCTTCTCTACGGCGCTCTATTTACGAGGGGTTTATCGACTAAACAGGCAGGGCGATTCATGGCCCGTCTATCGCACGTTCTCATTTTTGTTTGGGATGTACTTCATTTTTTTCGCGACGAGTGGTGGGGTCGGTGTCTATGCCCACTTCTCCTTCTCGTATCACATGATTGCGCACATGATTCTGGGAATGATCGCTCCAATCTTCATTGTTCTCAGCGCTCCGATTACTTTGGCCCTTCGAACGCTTCCGCAAGGCCGCACACCGACTGAGCGCGGAGTGCGCGGAACTCTGATCGTTGCTCTCCATTCCAAACTTGTGAGCGTCTGGGTCAATCCGGTAGTGGCGTTGCTACTTTTCGACGGTTCTCTTTTTGCCTTATATTTCACCTCATTATTCGGCGGGATGATGCAGAGCCACATTGGTCACTTCGCCATGAACCTCCATTTCGTTCTGGCCGGACTTCTCTTCTTCCACGTCATCATCGGAGTGGATCCAAATCCAAAACGCGTTCCTCATCTGATGAGGATCGTGATCCTTTTTGCTGCCATGAGTATTCACGCGTTCTTCTCTGTTGCCCTCATGTCATCGACAACTCTCCTTGATGGCGGATATTTCGCACAGTTGAACCGCCCGTGGTCGCCCGATCTGCTCGCTGACCAACATCTTGCCGGTTCAATCGGCTGGGCGATGGGGGAGATTCCTATATTGCTTGCGCTCGTGGCAACATTTATCCTCTGGGTACGCGATGACTCACACGAAGCAAAGAGAATTGATCGCAATGCCGAACGCCTGGCCGCAATGGGCCAACCCGATGAACTTGCGCAGTACAACGTATACCTTTCTAAACTTGCCGAGAGGGATAAGAAAATAGAGGAGAGCGAACGTGCCCACTGACGGACTTTTTGAACTCCCACCTGAGTACAAAGATCTACGCCAAAGTGTGCGCTCACTTGCGGAGAAAGAGATCGCGCCCTTTGCCCACGCAGTAGATGAAGAGTCGCGCTTTCCTCAAGAAGCATTCGATGCACTTCAAAGTGCAGGATTAGCGGCAGCTCATGTTCCTACTGAATATGGTGGAGAAGGTGCCGATGCCCTTGGGGTGGTTCTCATTGTTGAAGAAGTAGCTCGGACTTGTGCGTCCTCATCTCTGATTCCGGCTGTCAACAAACTTGGCTCGCTACCGCTCATGTTTTCGGGCTCGCACGAGCAGAAGGAGAGATGGCTTCGTCCGTTGGCGCAGGGAAAGGGATTTTCTTACTGCCTCTCCGAATCAAGTGCTGGGTCAGATGCCGCAGCAATCCGAACGAAAGCAACTAAGTCCGGAGATAAATGGATTATTAGCGGCAGTAAGAAATGGATTTCGAATGCTGGCTTCTCCGATTTTTATACAGTCTTTGCGTCGACCGATTCAAGTAAAGGCGCCGAGGGAATAACCGCGTTTATTGTCGAAAAGAGTGACAGGGGTGTCTCTTTTGGAGCACATGAGAAGAAAATGGGTTTCAAAGGATCGCCCACTCGAGAGGTCTACTTCGACAATGTCGAACTCTCTGACGATCGACGAATCAGTGATGTGAATGATGGCTTCGCACTGGCAATGCGCACTCTTGATCACACACGAATCACAATCGCGGCTCAAGCACTAGGAATCGCGCAAGGTGCATTTGATATCGCTTCGAAATATGCTCACGAGCGCGAGCAATTTAGCAAGCCGATCTTCAATTTCCAGGGAATTCAATTTATGTTGGCAGATATGGCAATTGCAATCGCCGCTGCACGTCAGATGACCTACGCGGCTGCGTCCAAGAGCGAGCGGAATGATCCTGACTTGAAGTTCTTTGCTGCAGCCAGCAAGACCTTGGCAAGCGATACGGCCATGAAGGTCACAACGGATGCGGTCCAGATATTGGGTGGGTATGGATATGTTTCAGATTATCCGGTCGAGCGAATGATGCGAGATGCGAAACTTACCCAGATTTATGAGGGCACAAATCAGATACAAAGAATCGTTGTAGCGAAGAATCTGCCCAAAAATTAATTATCGCGGAAAGCGGATGATGAGATCGGGAGTCGCTCCCGCGTCCAATTTGATGTCATGCGGTTCGCGCGGGAGTGGATCGCTGGTGATCTCTCCCGAATGTACGATGCCCACTTTCCATCCCGGCAAGATCGGGAGTGCCCGGTCGTAAAAGCCCCCACCTTGACCGAGGCGGTAGCCCTCTTGGTCCAGATGGAGTCCGGGGACAATCACGACATCAATATCTGAGATGTCATCGCGTTCTTTCCCAATAGGTTCGAAAAGGCCCTTGCTCTCTTTAAGAGATTTTGCATCGCCATTCCATTCGACCCACTGCAGAATTTTTCCGTGGACTCGTGGAAGGAGGACGGTCACTCCGCGAGAGAGGAGCTCTCGATTCAATTCCTTCGTATCTGGTTCGTCGCTGGTAGATATGTAACTTGTGACACATTTCGCACCTTGCATTTCGGGGGTGTTCAATAGGAAGGTAAAAGAAGAGGGTACGTATCGATCCTTCCGTTCACGACGAAATCGATCCCGAAGTTCTTTCTTAGCGTCTTTATCTGAATTCGTTTTCACGCAAATCCCTTACAAATCCCCTAGAAGTATTACTTTTACAAGTATGGTGGGATTATGTCAGAGCAAGTGCGTGTTGATGAATTTCTTACCTCCCTACTTGCCATCTGCAGGCCACTAGACGCTTTTGATATGCCTCTGTTGGATGCTCATGGCGCCACCCTTGCCGATGACGTCTACTCGGGCGATCGTTTGGTGATGAAGGCTGGCTCGAGAATTAGATCGACGCAGATCGGGCTAGCCGCATCCATCGGTCTAAGACATCTCCCTACTCGTCCCCACCCTCGGGTCGTTGTTATCTCGGCCGGTCCCGATCTAGTCGAGCCGGGGAATCACCTCAAAGTCGGTGAAGAGTACGAAACCAATTCGTGGTTACTTGCAACCTCTGTGCGCGAAGCCGGCGCGGTTGCATATCGAGTCTTTTCTATTCCAGAGAATGAGGAGCAACTCAAGGGGGTGGTTGAAGACCAACTCGTTCGGGCCGATCTCATTATTGTGAGTGGAGAACGAGGGGACGATTCCTTCGATCTCATCACGCGCGCGCTGGGTTCGCTTGGTGAAATTACGACCCTAGATCTAGCAATCGAGTCCAGTGGACGGCACAACTACGGTGTTATTGGACCAGATAGAACGCCGGTCGTGACACTTCCTGGCGATCCCATCTCGGCATACATTTCACTCGAACTCTTTGTCCGACCAATGATCAGAACCATGCTCGGATCAACCAATATTCATCGCCCATCGGTTAAGTCTCGCCTCGAGCGTCCTATCGCCTCGACCAGCGGATCACGTTCGTATGTGAGGGCTTATCTCTCCGAGGACGGAAAGTCGGTGAAGGCGCTGCCTTCCCAGGGGGATCTAGCCACGCTCTCAGATTCCAATGCACTTATTGCAGTTTCTGAGGCGGATGTTGATCTTGAAGCTGGTGCCGAGGTTACGGTGGTTGTGCTCCGCCGTAGATATTTTTAAGTTACGGGTATGGAGCGCGCAGCGGGATGGCCCGTTGTTCTTGAAGACAGCGGAGTAACTCTTCGTCCACTTCGTTTTCGTGATCGCGCTGCCTGGGATGAAGTTCGAGCAGTAAATCGCGAATGGCTTACCCCATGGGAAGCCACTCTGCCTCATGTTCCTGGAGAATCGTCCCGAGGAAAGTTGCCGACGTTTTTCCAGAAAGTGGCCTCACATAATCGAGAGGGGCGAGCACTTCGCTCATTAAATCTCTCCGTTTGGTACAAGGGAGTACTTGTCGGCCAGATAACACTTGGCGGAATCATTTTTGGAGCTCTTCGGGGCGCACATATTGGGTACTGGATTGATAAGCGATATGCCAATTGTGGAATCACTACCAAGGCCGTAACTATGATTACTGACTATGCGTTTAAAGAATTAGGGCTTCATCGCATTGAAATAAACCTTCGTCCAGAGAATGGTCCATCTCGTCGAGTCGCCGAAAAAGCGGGCTATCTCCTTGAAGGAGAACGACCTCGCTTTCTTCACATTGATGGAGAATGGCGCGACCACATCTGTTTCGTTCGCGAAAATCCAAAGATTACATAGGCCAATCTCGCGAATCTGAGAAAAATCCCTAAGAAAAAAGTACGCAAATCGGGCGCGTAAATCCGCAAAAGAGTGTATTCCCCCCTCTATCTTTAAGCATCATGGCTTCCGGAATCATCTATCTAGCGATCGTCGGGATGTGGGTTGCCTATTTCGTTCCTCGATGGGTTCATAGCCACGAAGAATCTTCTGGAAAATCTGTTGAGCGATATAAGAGTGCATTGCGAACTGTTACAAGTGGATCGGCGGACGAATCAATTGCACGCGCAATCGTTCATTCCGATCTCGATTACGAATCAAGGGTGGCACAAATTTTGATGCGACGAAGAATCGTTTTTGGATTGCTCATCGCTGGATTGCTTCTCACTCTCTCGCAATCAGCATTTAACAGTTTGTCTTTAACTTACTCACTAATACCAGTGGTTGGCTTTGTTTTTTATGTTGCGCACGTCCGCCGTCAAAGCGTTGCCGACCGACTTCAACGACGACGGGTAAATCAAATTCACCGAACAACTGCAGGGGTATCAGCTACGAATCTTTCAAAAGTGTTTACGCCGAAAGAAAATCGCGATCATTGGGTGCCACTTGCAGAACGCGAAATTTCTGGTGTAGTCATTTTGCCTAAGGGCACCTCGCAGGTGCGCAATTCATGGTCGCCACAAGATGTGCCTGTTCCTACATATGTTTACGCTCCTAAGGCGGTTGCCTCCAGCAGAATCATCGACCTGACCATTCCTGGGGCCTGGTCGGATGAGCAGGAGCGCCTGGCCCAGGAGGCTCTATCAGCTGTGGCTCCAACTCGCGATGAGGTCTTTGATCAGCAAATGGCCGAAGAAGCCGTCGAGCGTCTTCGCCTCAACCGCGCTGCCAACGAATAATTTCTAGCGCGCTAGCGCTTGCCCACACATACCCCGTACCATCTGACTCGCCCGTAAGGGGCTGTAGCGCAGTTGGTAGCGCGCCTCGTTCGCAATGAGGAGGCCAGGGGTTCGATTCCCCTCAGCTCCACTTTTTTGATGTGTCGAGACATAGTTGACACAGGTCCTGCGTCATGAGTGGCGACCAAGTCTTCTTGCCGCCTCCACGTAAACCCGCAGTGCATTCCGTTCGCCGACGGTGATCGCTTCTACACATACGGCTTGAATTTCGTTTGGAAGTAGGCGATAAACTAATCGATATCGAGGCGCCATTTCATCTTGTTCATCGAAGTAGATCTTCCTACAGTCGCTGAGGTCTCCCACAGAAGGATGGAATTTCCTGGGCAGCGGCTTCTTCACTTATTTCTCGAAATCGGAGTTCTTGAATCCCAACTCCTTTATTAGCTTTTCAAGTGGAAGGCTCTCAGCACCTTCTGCGAGACGTTCCCGAACTCGTTCCGCTAGCAGGATCTCTTCAATTTCTGGGATGAGTCGTTCAAAGAGTGAGAAGGGAAGCAGGACACCCTCTGGCTTGCGATGACTGCCAAAGAGGACAGGTGCAGCAGAAATGCCCTCTTCTCGGAAGCGCATTACTGTCGAAGATAGTTCAGCACGCGCCTGACTCGTGGGAAGGACTTCCATCAGGTTCCGTTTCATCGCGAAAGCGTACCAACTTTCGTGACGGAAATCTGTACACCTTTACGTCCAATTTCATCGGCCAACACGCCTTGGGAGACCGGATAGGGGCATTAATGCGGTCGGTAACCCATCTCGCCCACGATGAGAAAGTTGGGGGTCAAATATCCCGAAAGTTGGGGGTCAAATATCCCGAAACGTGCAGCTCTGATCCTAGATCCAGGACGGGAACCACATCAATCTCTGCCAGGCGTCATAACTAATTACTGACCCGGTGAATACAGGCCAGAAGTAAATGAAATTTGCGGCGATCAAGAAGACGATTACAGCGATGAGGATTTTGCTTCTCTTCCCCCAGGGCGGTTCTCCCAGTATTTTTTGGGCGCAGTAGACGAGGGCAAGAATGAGGAAGGGCTCGAAAACAATCGCATAGAAAGTAAAGACAGTTCTTTTCTGGAATAAGAACCAGGGGAGATAACCGGCGGCGACTCCGAGGAGAATGATCCCGGCAGCGAAATCTGGCATTCGAAACGCGAGACTTCTCATCCAGAATCCCAGAACAGTCGCAAGAGCGAAGAGGCCCAACCACCAGAGCAGTGGCGTCCCGAGAGCGAGTACTTCTTGTGAACAGTTGTTGCTGCCGCAGGTTTTGGGGGTCTCATAGAAGAAAGAGGTAGGCCTTCCCATGATCAGCCAACTCCACGGATTTGCTTGGTAGGAGTGCGGAGTGGTGAGAGTGGTGTGGAAGTGGAGGATTTCTGCCTGATAGTGCCAGAACGAACGCACTGACTTGGGGATAACGCTCCACGAGGTTGATTGCGAATCGGCCCAATGACGATCCCAGCCGCGAGAACTCAAGAACCAACCAGTCCAACTCAATACGTACGTTACTAGTGGCACGAGTGCGAATTGAGCGACTCGCTTGAGAATGAGATTGAGCCAGAGTTCGACTCGGTGTCGATCGCGATAGATTGCAAGAAGTGCGAAAGCGGCCACAAAATAAAGAGCGCTCCACTTTGTTCCAAGGGCGAGCCCGAACCAGATTCCAGATCGCCAGTAATTCTCTTTCAGCCATGCATAGACGGCAAGGAGAATAAATAGGGTGAGAAATAGATCGAGAAGTGCGGTTCTTGAGTGGACGAGATGGAGGCCATCCAGCGCCATCAAAAGCGAAGCGAGAGCACTGAGAATTCTCGAGTTGAAGAGTTTGCGTGCGATGCGTCCCACGAGGTAGATCGTCAGGGCGCCAGCGACTGCGGCGGCAAATCGCCAGCCGAATTCATTGTTTCCAAATATCTTGATTCCAAGTGCGATGCACCATTTGCCAACTGGCGGATGAACGACGAATTCTGGTGACGACCCGGTTACTTCGACTCCGTGCTTGAGAAAGTCGCGTGCCCCGTCTACGTAGTAGACCTCATCGAAAACCAACCCTTTAGGCGTGCCCAGATCCCAGAGTCGCAATCCAAAGGAGATGAGTGCGATGAGAAAGGATTCCACTGGGTTAGCCTAGGCGAGATTAGTTAATTTACTGAGAGGATTTAGCCGTGACTTTGATTCTTGCGGCGACTCCATTGGGAAATCCTGGAGATGCAAGTACCCGTCTTAGGGAAGCGATCGAGAGCGCCACAATTGTGGCTGCCGAGGATTCACGTAAATTTCATCGACTCTGTAAAGATCTTGGACTCGACGTCAAAGGCCGAGTTATCTCCTTTTTTGAGGGCAATGAAGAAGAGCGCACCGCCGAAATTCTCACCATCCTCAACTCCGGATCATCGGTCCTTGTGGTCTCTGATGCAGGAATGCCGACGATAAGTGATCCAGGTTTTCGATTGATGCGCGATGCCATCGCCCAGGGAATTCCCGTCGCGGTTATTCCTGGACCTAGCGCAGTGACAATGGCAATTGCGCTTTCAGGATTGCCGACGGATCGATTCGTATTTGAAGGTTTCTCACCGCGCGCTAAGGGCGCACGGCAGAAATTCTTTGAAAATCTGCGACACGAAGAACGGACGATTATCTGGTTTGAAGCACCTCACCGTCTAGCCGATTCATTAGAAGACGCGGTCGCTGTTTTTGGTGAGAATCGGCTCGGAGCCATCTGCCGTGAAATGACAAAGCGGTATGAAGAGACGATTCGCGGCACACTGGGCGAACTCAGGACATGGACGCAGAGCAACGAAGTTCTTGGCGAAATCACCATGGTTCTGGCGGGGGCGCCGATAAATGCAGCCGAAGTGACTGCCGCGGGAATTGTTGCGCGGGTGAAGGAATACGAAGCGGCGGGAATGGATAGAAAATCCGCAATCGCGACTGTCGCCGAGGAATTCTCACTTCCCAAGCGGACCATTTTCACGGCAATGGTCGAGTCAAAATCAACCTCTAAGATAACGACATGACGAATCCTCAGGGTAAGACTTTTTACCTGACGACCCCTATTTATTACGTAAATAGTGCCCCGCATATCGGTCACGCTTATACGACGGTCGCTGGAGATGTCCTCACCCGTTGGCACCGCCAAAAAGGCGAGCCAGTCTGGTATCTCACCGGCACCGATGAGCATGGCGAGAAGATTCTTCGTGCTGCACAAGCACATGGAGTAACCCCCCAAGAATGGGTGGATAAATTGGTCGAGACAGAGTGGAAGCCAAATTGGCGCGCCCTCAATATCGCCAATGATGATTTCATTCGCACCACTGAAGTCCGCCACACAGAGCGAGTTCAGCGATTCCTGCAAGGATTGAAGGACGCGGGATATATCTACTCTGGAAAGTATGAAGGTCCCTACTGTGTGGGCTGCGAAGAGTTTAAACTTCCAGGTGATCTCATTGAAGTTGACGATCAGCAGACCTGTTCTGTTCATGGCACTCCCATAGAAATCGTCAAGGAAGATAACTGGTTCTTCCGTTTATCCGACTTTGTAGAACCACTTCTCAAGCACTACGAAGAAAATCCGCAATCCTGCCAACCAGATACTGCTCGGAATGAAGTTGTTTCCTTCCTGAAAAGCGGCGTCACTGATCTCTCCATCTCGCGATCGACTTTCGACTGGGGTATTCAAGTACCGTGGGACAAAGACCAAGTTTTCTATGTCTGGTTTGATGCACTTCTCAACTACGCAACCGCCGTGGGTCTAGGTGACGATCCAACAAGTGAGGGCGGAAAGAAATTTGCCGCAGTTTGGCCACCTGATGTCCACCTCGTCGGACGCGAAATTCTCCGCTTCCACTCGGTGATTTGGCCAGCGATGTTGATGGCTGGTGGGTTGGCGATACCGAAGAAAGTATTTGCTCACGGCTGGCTTCTCGTCGGTGGCGAGAAGATGAGCAAGAGCAAGCTCACTGGAATTGTTCCAAGCCAGATCACCGATCACTTCGGAGTGGATGCATTCCGCTATTACTTCCTGCGTGCGATTCCTTTCGGCAGCGACGGATCCTTCTCTTGGGAGGACATGCACGCTCGGTACACCAGCGAATTGGCAAATGATTTCGGCAACCTCGCCTCCCGCCTTGCGGCGATGGTCGCAAAATACTGCGATGGCGTATTGCCGGCCGTGAAGCACGACCCTGAACTCCAGTCCTTTCTGCATGCAACTGTCGAGAAAGCTGACGCAGCGATCTGCGACCTCGATTTCCAAGGCGGAATCGTGGCAATCATGGAATTCTGCAAGCGGGTCAATGGCTATGTCACCGAGCAAGAGCCCTGGATCCTGGCCAAGAATCCGGAAAACAAAGAGCATTTGGAAGCGGTTCTGTATAACACTGCTGAATCACTGCGCGCACTCGCAGTTCTGCTCAATTCTGTAATGCCAGCAACATGCGAAATTCTCTGGGATTCGCTTGGCGCCAATGAATCCATTGGCCGACTTGCTGATCAAAAAATTAGCGAAGTTGCAAAGTGGGGGCAACTTCCAGCGGGTTCAGTTGTCACAAAGAGCGCTGTTCTTTTTCCTCGATTAGATGTAATCGCGTAAGCACTATGGCTGATCGCCACAATCGCGACATCGATCGTCCGCTCGCTCCACTTCCCGAACCACTTCCTGTGACAACGGTTGATTCTCACGCGCATCTTGAGATCATCACCGACACCGCACCTGACTCTCCTGAAGTCGGAGATATTCTTGCGCAGGCAAAATCTGTCGGCATCGATCGCGTCGTCCAAGTGGGGTATTCAGCCGAGCAATCGCAATGGTGCGTCGATGCTGCCGAGTATTGGAATGACACCGTCCTTGCAGCGGTGGCATTACATCCAAATGAAGCACCGGTTGTTAAAGACCTCCAACATGATTTAGCAATCATCGCCAAACTTGCCGAGCATCCACGGGTTCGTGCGATTGGTGAGACAGGTCTGGATTATTTCCGTACTCCACCAAAATTGCGCGGAGTCCAGCAGGAATCTTTTAAATGGCATATCGAACTGGCAAAGAGGACTAATAAGGCGTTGGTGATCCATGACCGCGATTCACACGATGACATCCTCTCCATCCTCTTAGAAGTGGGAGCCCCTGCGAAAACCATCTTTCACTGTTTCTCGGGCGATGTGGAGATGGCGAAGACTTGTATCGAGCGCGGATACATCCTCTCCTTCGCAGGCACCGTGACTTTCAAGAATGCTCCGCAGTTGCGAGAGGCGGTGAAGTTGGTTCCGATCGATCAACTTCTCGTAGAGACCGATTCGCCTTTCCTCACTCCAAGTCCGCACCGCGGAAAACTCAATACCCCCGCGCAAATTGCAGCGATCGTCCGTGCAGTGGCCGGCGAGCGTGGAGATGACTTAACCGCAATAGCGAGCGCAGTCGCGTCCAATGCCGAGCGCATATTTGGACCGTTCTCCGCGTGAGTCTCCTTGGAGCCGCAGAAATTCGAGCTCTGGCAGCAGAACTCGATCTCAAACCTGCCAAATCACTGGGTCAGAATTTCGTTATTGATTCCAATATCTGTCGCAAGATTGTCCGCCTGGCTGGTGTGACCTCAGATGATGTCGCTTTGGAAATTGGTCCTGGACTCGGTTCGCTCACCCTTGCACTGCTGGAGGAAGCAAAGTCAGTCATCGCCATTGAGATTGACCCACGCCTTGCTGGACAATTGCCGATCACCGTCGCCGCACATTCCGAGCGAAGCGCGGATTTAACAGTGATCAATCAAGACGCTTTGCAACTCAATGAACTGCCGATGGAACCAACTGTCTTGGTTGCCAACTTGCCCTACAACATTTCTGTACCAGTACTTCTTCACTACTTGGAAAGATTCCCAACACTTCGATCTGGAATCGTGATGGTTCAGGC
>JBAZYI010000050.1:0-11203 GCA_041659345.1 Candidatus Nanopelagicaceae bacterium
CCCGGGTTCACGGTCTGTGCAGGTACGAGTGATACTCCGATAAGCGCATTTGAGAATGAGACTGCTACGTTGGCGGGAGTTCAATTCCATCCAGAGGTCCTGCACACTGAGTACGGACAGGAAATTCTGAGACATTGGCTGGTTGAGATTGCAAAATGCTCGCCCACCTGGACCTCTGCAAACATTGCTGAGCACGAAATAGGGAAGGTTAGAGCACTTGTCGGAGAGAAGCGCGTTATCTGCGGTTTGTCCGGGGGAGTGGATTCAGCGGTCGCCGCTGCTATGGTGCAAAAGGCAATCGGAGACCAACTCACCTGTGTCTTTGTCGACCATGGTTTGTTGCGCGCTGGTGAAGCCGAGCAAGTTGAGAAAGATTTCGTTGCCGCCACTGGCGTCTCGCTTAAGGTAGTTGACGCACGCCGACAATTTATGGATGCTCTGGCTGGCATCAGTGAACCGGAAACCAAGCGAAAGATAATAGGTAGAGAATTTATCCGAAGTTTTGAAGCTGCCGCTCGTGAAATTGCCGCTGGTGGAGAAGTAGATTTCTTGGTTCAGGGCACGCTCTATCCCGATGTCGTTGAATCTGGTGGCGGCACTGGTACAGCGAATATTAAATCCCACCATAACGTCGGCGGCCTGCCTGAAGATTTGAAGTTCACCCTCATTGAACCACTTCGAACTCTCTTTAAAGATGAGGTACGACAAGTCGGACTGGAACTGGGACTTCCTGAAGAAATAGTCTGGCGTCAACCTTTTCCGGGTCCTGGGCTGGCGATTCGAATCATTGGAGAAGTAACCGAGGAGCGTTTGGAAATATTGAGACATGCAGATCTCATCGTCCGTGAAGAATTGGCTAGCGCGGGCCAAGATCGTTTGATCTGGCAGTGCCCGGTAGTCCTCCTCGCCGAAGTGCGTAGTGTTGGGGTCCAAGGGGATGGCCGTACATACGGGCACCCAATAGTTCTCCGCCCTGTCTCCAGTGAAGATGCCATGACTGCGGACTGGTCAAGGCTTCCATATGAACTTCTTGAGAAGATTTCGACTCGGATAACGAATGAAGTGAGAGATGTTAATCGGGTGGTCCTGGATATCACAAGCAAGCCGCCTGGGACTATTGAGTGGGAGTAAGGTCACTTAGTTGAAAAAATGCCCTATCTACGAAAGGCTCAGACCGTGAAGCGTGGAATTTATTTTAGCTTAGTCGTTCTACTTGTCGGCATTCTTTCCGCATGCTCGTCCACACCGAAAGAGAGTGCCGCTACTCCTTCGGCTACTCCTTCGGCAACGGCAACAACTCCATCAACGGCAGCAACAACGCTTGCCTCTGGAGTCACATGCACGGACACAGCAGCTGTCGGTCACAGTCCAGTAACCATTACTCCACCGAGCGAAATGACAAAGGGTCGAATGGGAACATTCACCCTTGTTACAAATTGTGGCAACATTGTTATTGAAACAAATGGAGTTAAAGCGCCTGTAACCATGACTGCCTTGACTGCGTTAGCGACGGGCGGATACTTTGATGCATCCCTTTGCCATCGCCTCACTACGGCGAGTATTTATGTGTTGCAGTGTGGGGATCCAACGGCCACCGGCTCCGGTGGGCCAGGATTCACTTATCAGGACGAGAATTTACCTCAGCCTGTAGCAAACAATTATCCAGAGGGAACAGTCGCAATGGCCAATTCTGGTCCTTCGACTAATGGAAGCCAATTCTTCTTGGTTTACGGAGATACCAGTCTCGGTGCCAGCTACACCATCTGGGGCAAAATCACTTCAGGACTCAATATTGTTAAAGCCATTGCAGCAGCAGGTGTTGTTGGCGGCGGTTCTGACGGAACTCCAGTCGCCAAAATTGCAATCGAAAAGGTAATTGTTAGTTAAATATCAATTATCTAGTTGGTATTAACAATTTTGAAAGCTTCTGCAATTCTGCCTTTGGCAAATCCTGCAGCTTCTGCATTTCGTTCTCCCCATGAGCGGACCATATTTTCCATTTCAGGGTTATGGGCGGTTTGAGAAACATGTGAGTGAAGTGCCGCCAGCTTGAGATGAAAGTAATCAGTGATATCGACAAAGTGATCTGGCTTCGAGTGTGCGGTTACCCAGACTTCCTTGACTCGACAGGTCTTTAAGCCTTCTTCAAGCATCTCTGGAAAAGCAAAAGGATTCCGTGCATCCGGGTAGACCGCTTGAATTGCAGCTTCGCCCGCCGCAAGATGGTCGGGATGGCTTGCACCTATACGTTCCCAGTTTCTTTCTGGGCTCTGAACAACCATTCGATCAGGTTGCGCGATGCGGATAGCACGAACAATGTCTTTGCGAAGTCCAAGTGTTGGTTCGAGCGAACCATCGCGATAGTTGAGGAAAGTAATGTCGGTGACTCCAATAGCAGCCCCGGCGGCGCGTTGTTCTTTCTGTCGGACCGCAGGCATCTCTTCGATTGGAATACCCGAATCTTCTCCGCCCTGATCTCCATTTGTACAGATGCAATATGAGACATGGATGCCTTGTTTGATCCACGACGAAATGGTCCCGGAAGCGCCGAAATCTGAATCATCCGGGTGAGCGCTTACGACCAAAACTCGCTTGATCTCGCTATCGTCCAACGGTTGCATGTGCTCTCCTTAAGTCAAACAAAACCAGTCAGCGAAGCCTAATAGACTTGCCCTCATGATGATGCCTGATCCATTGCTAGACGGGCTAAATCCCCAGCAAGAAGCCGCAGTTGTATATGAAGGCGGCCCGTTACTGGTCGTTGCAGGTGCAGGGTCAGGAAAGACACGTGTTCTGACTCGCCGTATCGCCTACTTGATGCAAATGCGGGACGTAAAGTCCTATGAGATCCTGGCAATCACTTTCACAAATAAGGCTGCTGGGGAGATGAAGGACCGCGTAACTGAGCTGGTTGGTCAAGTTGCGCGATCAATGTGGGTCTCTACTTTTCACTCTGCATGCGTTCGCCTTCTTCGTCAGGAAGCCACCCGCTTAGGTTATACAAACTCATTCAGCATTTATGACCAATCCGATAGTTTGCAACTGATAAAAATAATTTTGAAGTCTCTGAACCGTGACGAAGAAGCCGTCACGCCGAGACAAATCCAATCGATGATCTCTAACGCCAAAAATGAATTGAAGGGACCGAGAGATTATGTCAGAACTGCCGACAACCCAATTGAAAAGGTAGTCGCCGAGGTCTACGGCATTTATCAGAGGAGGTTGGTTGATGCCAATGCAATGGATTTCGATGATTTGATCATGAAATCCGTTGAAGTGTTACAGCGTTTTCCTGAAAGCCGAGATCGCTTTCGCTCGCGATTTCGGCACGTTCTCGTTGATGAGTACCAAGACACTAATCACGCCCAGTACATACTGATTCGGGAAATTGTTGGTGACGAAAAGGATGGTTTTCAACCCGCAGAATTATGCGTTGTCGGAGATGCAGACCAATCAATTTACGGTTTTCGTGGTGCGACGATCCGTAATATTTTACAGTTTGAATTAGATTACCCAAGAGCAAAATCAATTCTACTTGAGCAGAATTATAGGTCGACTCAGAATATTTTGAGCGCAGCTAACGCCGTAATAGCCGAAAATCAAAATCGAAAGGAAAAGAACTTGTGGTCAGCGCAGGGTCCAGGAACCCCGCTTGTCGGGTACGTTGCCAGGAATGAACATGAGGAAGCCAAATTCATCGTTAAGGAAATTCGAAGTCTTAGAACCCAAGGGGTATCTGAATTAGGAGACACCGCGATTTTTTACCGGACCAATGCCCAGTCGCGAGCGCTTGAACGTGCGCTGGCCCTTGATGGAATGCCTTACAAGGTGGTTGGTGGGCAGAAGTTCTACGACCGCAAAGAAGTAAAGGACGTTCTGGCCTATCTGCACGTAGTCGTGAATAAAGACGACGAAATATCTTTGAGACGCATAATCAATTTTCCTGCGAGGGCTATCAGCGAAAAAACCTTGGACATAGTTGATTCGTTTGCACGTAAGATGGACATTTCATTTAGAGACGCATTAAATCGATCTGCCGAAATTCAAGAGCTACGCGCGAAACCCGTAGAGGCGGTAGTTCAATTCTTGGGAATGATTGACGAAATTAACCAATTGGTCGAGGCTAAAACCAAACCATCTGCAATTATTGAAGCGATTCTCGCGCGAACTCGGATTATTGAACTTTTGGAGAAGACTGAAGATCCTCAGGATGCCGTTCGTATAGAGAATATTGAAGCGCTCATTGCTGATTCGATCGAGTACGAAAATACTCCTCTGGATGAATTGGGGGAGGATGAGACTATTTCGCTCGGGGGTTTCCTGGAAAAGGTTTCACTAGTGGCTGACGCTGATGATATTCCCGAGGGGGAGGATCATGGCGGAGTGGTGACGCTAATGACGCTCCACACGGCAAAGGGATTGGAATTCCCGACGGTGTTCCTTACGGGAATGGAGCGAGGCGTATTTCCACATTTCCGCGCACTAGAAGATAACAGTGAGATGGAAGAAGAAAGAAGACTCGCATACGTTGGCATTACTCGCGCGAAGGAGCGTCTGTACGTTACTCGCGCAGAGGAGCGAACCATGTGGAAGGGAGCGATGTCATCATCGGCCTCGGAGTTTCTTGATGAGATCCCACGAACTGTCATCGAGTGGCGTGAAACTGAAGAGGTTGACGAATGGCGAAATGGCGCCAGATCACGCAGTTGGCCAAAGAAAGAAAACAGTTTCCCCACCACAAAGCGACGAGATATAACAGCCCCACCAGCCCGACCCACCGGAAAGGTAGCAACACCCATAGATCTTGCCGTAGGAGATCGTGTGTCCCACGACACATTCGGGCTTGGAAAGGTGGTCTCTCTCCTAGGGGAGGGAAACAACGCGGCCGTAAACGTGGACTTTGGTTCACTGGGTGAGAAGAGATTGCTCCTGCGTTATGCACCCGTGGAGAAGCTCTAGGATTACACCCGTTCGTACGTACATCGATTTGGGAAATGGAGTTCCACGTGGATCTCTTTGAATATCAAGCTCGCGATCTTTTCGAAAAGCACGGCGTACCAGTTTTAGCGGGCGCGGTGGCAACTTCTCCTGATGAAGCAGAGGCCGCAGCTAAAGCCATTGGCGGCAAAGTTGTTGTCAAAGCTCAGGTCAAAGTGGGTGGAAGAGGCAAAGCAGGTGGCGTAAAGCTTGCAGAGAATGCGACAGATGCGCGCGAGAAGGCCGCCGCAATTTTGGGAATGGATATCAAGGGTCACATAGTTGGAAAAGTGATGATCGCTCAAGCTGCCCCGATTGATTCTGAGTATTACCTGGCGATCTTGTTGGACCGATCAAACCGAACATTTTTGGTGATGGCCTCTGTTGCAGGTGGAATGGATATCGAAGCCGTCGCGCGCGATACTCCGGAGAAGCTTCTCAAAGTACCTGTCAATACCATCGAAGGCCTATCAAAGGCAGCTGCGTTGAAGATTATTCAAGACGCCGCATTCCCGGCAGAGATAGTCGATCAAGTTGCTGACACACTCGTTCTGCTTTGGAGTGTATTCACCTCTGAAGATGCAACGTTGGTTGAAGTTAATCCACTCGTAAAAACAACTGATGGTCGGATTATCGCCCTGGATGGCAAAGTCACTCTTGATGACAACGCAGATTTTCGCCACCCGGACCACGAAGCATTGATCGACCGTTCGGCCACGAACGCACTCGAAGAAGAGGCCAAGGCAAAGAACCTCAACTATGTAAAACTTGATGGGGAAGTTGGAATTATTGGAAATGGCGCTGGCCTGGTCATGAGCACACTTGATGTAGTTGCCTACGCCGGCGAAAAGTTCGGTGGAGTCAGGCCAGCTAACTTCCTAGATATTGGTGGAGGAGCCTCCGCACAAGTCATGGCTGATGGTCTCTCCATTATCTTGGGCGATAAGGATGTCAAGAGTGTTTTTGTAAACGTCTTTGGAGGAATAACAGCCTGCGATGCCGTTGCCAGCGGAATTGTCCAAGCCCTTGAAATTTTGGGTGACCGAGCGACTAAGCCGATTGTTGTCCGTTTGGATGGAAACAATGTTATTGAAGGGCGCAAAATTTTGACGGATGCGGCGCACCCACTCATTGAACAACAGGACACTATGGATGGCGCAGCATCTCGCGCCGCAGAATTGGCGGCAAAATAATGTCGATCTTCATTGATATGGACAGTCGTGTCATCGTCCAAGGTATGACTGGTTCTGAAGGAACCAAGCACACTCGAAGAATGTTGGCAGCAGGGACAAATATTGTTGGCGGAGTGACACCGGGCAAAGGTGGAATGATCGTCGATATCGATGGGCACCTTCTTCCGGTTTACAACACCGTCCAAGAAGCAGTAGCTGGAACCTTCGCAAATACATCCGTTGTTTTTGTACCACCACGTTTTGCCAAGGCGGCAGTTATTGATGCAATTGACGCGGCAATTCCTCTCGTCGTAGTTATTACTGAGGGAATTCCAGTCCACGACACGGCCGCATTTTTTGCCTACTCACAGAGCAAGGGCATAACAAGAATCATCGGACCAAACTGCCCTGGAATCATTACTCCAGGCCAATCAAATGTCGGCATTATTCCTGCCGACATCACTGGGTCTGGACCAATTGGACTTGTGTCGAAATCAGGAACATTGACCTATCAGATGATGTTCGAACTCAATGACATTGGAATGAGCACTGCGGTCGGTATTGGTGGAGACCCTGTCGTTGGCACCACACACATCGACTGCCTCCGTGCTTTCCAGGATGATCCAGCCACAGAGGCGATTGTTATGATCGGTGAAATCGGCGGAGACGCAGAAGAGCGTGCCGCGCAATTCATTACCGAATATGTCACCAAACCAGTTGTTGGGTATGTCGCTGGATTTACTGCCCCAGAAGGCAAGACAATGGGGCATGCGGGAGCAATCGTCTCTGGTTCTTCAGGAACTGCCCAAGGTAAGCAGGATGCACTTGAAGCTGCGGGTGTTCGAGTTGGCAAAACTCCGAGTGAAACCGCGCGCCTCATGCGCGCAATTCTGAAGCGGTAGCACCCATGTTCCAACGTGTCCTGTGGGTTTCGTTAACACAGGCACTGCGGAGTGTTGCGTTAGTACTTTTACCTACGGCATTCATTGCGCTCTTTGCATGGGCGACTGCCGGAAGCAGTAATGGAAATACTGGCGAGCCTATGAAAGTTGCGGTCTGGATCTGGCTCGGCGCCCATCACGTCCCATTCAATCTGGTTCTCCCACCTGCGAGTCAGATTGGATACTTTTCATATTTACCAATCGGCGCGCTCCTCTTTCCACTCTTGGCTCTTCGGAGCAGTTTCAATCGCGCCAAAGATCGCTTGGAACAGGATGAACGAGCCATTCGTCTCGCACGTCTTTTGATAGTTATTTTCTATACATCCGTCGTGACTCTATTGGCATGGGGTACAAGCTCGAGCGCTGTTAAGCCAGTTCTTTATTGGGCGCCACTTACCGCAGCCTCGCTTGTACTTTTGGCGACGGCACCGTGGCCGGCGATACGGCAACTGGAGATTTTCAAACCAACCCGCCTTGCTCTCCGCATTCTGGCAATCGCGATCGGCATCTCTTCTATCGTGCTCGGCATTTCTTTAGCATTCAATACGAAGACCGTGGAAAACTTAATTGTGGTTCTAGAACCAGGCTGGCTAGGGGGAGTTCTTCTCCTATTGCTCAACATTCTTTATCTACCCAATGCGATCATCGCCACTCTTTCCTACTTAGTTGGTCCAGGATTCGCGCTTGGAGCGGGCACCCTTCTCTCTCCACTCACCCATAGAATTTCTGAAATACCTGCCCTGCCATTACTCGGAGCCCTGCCAACCGGAAGGCACCCTTCGGTTATTTTCGCGACCGCCTTAGTGGCGGTAGCTGGGATGCTCCTCTTTATCAAAACCCGCAATAGTGGTTTACGAGAACTTGCGACCGGTTTTACCTTCATAATCTCTAGTGTGGCATTTCTCGCTTTTCTTGCCAGCGGCGCCCTCATGACCAATGCCATGCGAACCGTCGGAGTCTCTCCATGGCAACTTACGGCTGCAGTCGCAGTAGAACTTGGGGTGGGGATTCTGCTGGCGTGGGGGATGCCGGCTACTCGCAATTACCTTATTAAACGGCGCGGAGCAACCAAATGAAAAAAAGCATCGTGATTCTTGCCTCTGGAGGTGGATCTCTAGCTCAGGCAATTATGGATGCCGTCAATGACGGCGAACTCGATATTCAAATTCTCGAAGTCATTTCAGATAAACCTGGAGCCAATGTCTTGGAGAGGGCGGAGGAATCTGGCATCAAGACTTTCGTACATCCCATGCTTCCAAATCGAGCGCAGTGGGATTCTGAATTGATGCGACACATTGAATCCCTCAATCCTGATCTCGTGGTGAGCGTCGGATTTATGAGAATTCTTTCGCCGGAATTTGTAACGACATTCAAGGTGATTAATACGCATCCGGCTCTCCTGCCGAAATTTCCTGGAGCGCACCCTGTACGAGATGCTCTGGCCGCTGGAGTGGCAGTCACGGGAGCCACTGTTCACTGGGTGGATTCAGGTGTCGATTCTGGGAAAGTCATTGCGCAAACTGAAGTGGATGTTCTGCCAGAGGACAGTGAAAGCACTCTCCATGAGCGCATTAAGATTGTCGAACAGGGTCTCATCGTTGAGACGCTTAAGAACCTACTACCAACTCTGGAGAGCGACCATGTCTGATCGCAAGAACATTCGCCGCGCGCTAGTGAGCGTTTATGACAAGACTGGTCTAGTCGAACTCGGCTCTGCTCTTGCTCAAGCGGATGTTGAGATTCTCTCAACCGGTAGCACGGCCAAGACTTTGCGCGATGCTGGAATTGCAGTGATAGAAGTGGGCGATTACACGGGCTTTCCGGAGATCATGGGTGGAAGGGTCAAGACTCTGCATCCACGAATTCACTCGGGGATTCTTGCCGACCAATTTAACCCAGAGCACCTTGCACAGATCGCTGCCCATGAAATTGCTCCCTTTGATCTTGTGGTTGTGAATCTTTATCCCTTCGCCGCAACTATCGCCTCTGGTGCTGATTTTGCGGAATGTATTGAGCAGATTGATATTGGCGGACCTTCAATGCTCCGTGGGGCCGCAAAGAATCACGGCTCTGTTGCTGTGATTTGCTCGCCTAGCCAATACGGCGCTCTGCACGATGCATTAAAGTCCGGCGGATTCACAGCGAGGCAGCGGCAGGATCTTGCTCTCGCAGTTTTTCGCACGACTGCGGAATACGATCTCGCGATTGCAAACTGGCTAGGTGCAAATGAAAATGAATTGCCACAATGGTTTGGGCAGATCTGGCATCAGAAGAACGGGCTCCGCTACGGGGAGAATCCCCACCAGGTGGCCGCCATTTATTCAAATAGTGGCGCTTCAAGTGGACTTGTCGGTGCCATACAACTGCACGGCAAAGAAATGTCCTTCAATAATTACACGGATGCGGATGCCGCCTGGCGCGCTGCTCATGATCATTCAGAGCCATGCGTTGCGATTATCAAGCACGCCAATCCATGCGGAATTGCTGTAGGAGTAACAATTGCGCAGGCTCATCAGTTGGCGCACGAGTGTGATCCGGTTTCTGCTTTTGGTGGAGTCGTAGCAGCAAATCGTGAAGTTGATCTGGAGATGGCACAAGCCCTTTCACAGATTTTTACCGAAGTCGTGATCGCTCCAAGTTATGCACTTGAAGCGGTAGAGCTTCTGAGCAAGAAGCCATCCATCCGAATCTTGCAGTGTGCTGACGAAGAAATATCGAGACGCGAACTTCGTCCCGTTTCAGGTGGGATGCTTCTGCAGAAGACGGATCTAGTTGATACCCCAGGAGATAGTCCATCCAACTGGACACAGGTCTGCGGCCCAACAATTTCATCCGAAATGATGGAAGATCTTAATTTTGCCTGGCGTGCAGTCCGGGCGGTAAAGAGCAACGCCATTTTGTTGGCAAAAGGCGGCGCCTCTGTTGGCATCGGAATGGGGCAGGTCAATAGAGTTGATTCTGCGCGACTGGCTGTGACACGTGGCGGCGAGAGAGTGGCTGGCTCAGTAGCGGCGAGTGATGCTTTCTTCCCGTTCGCTGACGGCCTTGAAATATTGCTGGACGCAGGTGTGATCGCTGTTGTTCAACCGGGCGGAAGCGTCCGCGATGAAGAAGTAATTGAGGCTGCAAAGAAGAGGAATATCGCCATGTTCTTCACAGGTGTGCGCCATTTCTCTCATGCTTAGTCGCCTAGAGGGCTGATAAACCATATGAAAATCCATTAGATTAGGCGTATGAGTGCACAGATATTGGATGGGAAAGCTCTCGCCAGCAAAATTAAGGGCGAGCTAGCCAAGGAAGTTTTCGAATTAAAAGCTTTGGGAAGAGCACCCGGACTCGGGACAGTTCTGGTCGGAGATGATCCCGGATCGCACTCGTATGTTTCTGGCAAGCATCGTGATTGCCACGAAGTTGGAATTACTTCTATCCGCGTAGATCTTCCGGAATCGGCGAGCGAGAAAGACGTCCTCGCCGCGATTAAAGACCTCAACGCTTCCAAGGAGTGCACTGGCTACATTGTTCAGTTGCCTCTGCCGCGCGGAATAAATTCGCAGAAGGTACTGGAAGCAATTGATCCGGATAAGGACGCAGACGGACTGCACCCACTCAACTTGGGCCGGCTGGTGAGCGGCGAAGATGCACCGTTGCCGTGCACCCCGCGCGGCATTGTGGAATTGCTACGCCATTATGGGGTTGACCTCAATGGCGCTGAAGTCACCGTCATTGGCCGTGGTCTGACTGTGGGCCGTCCGCTAGGGCTGCTTCTTACGCGCAAGAGCGAGAACTCAACAGTGACACTTACTCATACTGGCACTAAAGATTTAGTTCGCCACACAAAAAATGCCGATGTTGTAGTTGCCGCAATCGGTAAAGCTCATTTCCTCACCGCGGAAATGATCAAGCCGGGAGCGGCGATTGTCGACGTCGGAATTTCCCGGACCGAGGCTGGATTGCTAGGAGATGTCCACCCAAACGTGATGGAGGTGGCTGGCTATGTTGCCCCTATGCCTGGAGGAGTGGGTCCAATGACTCGCGCAATGCTCCTCAAAAATGTCGTGGAAGCATGTCGCTAGCCCCGCGTTTCCTCACTTTATCTGGCTATACCTTTGTGCT
>JBAZYI010000051.1:0-10982 GCA_041659345.1 Candidatus Nanopelagicaceae bacterium
TGTTAATCCCAACACTCGTTTTATTGTCGGGGTGTTCTGTCTCTGGTCTGGGCTTTGAAAAGGGAGTCTCGAGCGTTAACGACACTTCACTCTCGCTCTGGCAAGGTGCATGGATCACCGCGGGTATTGTCGGGGTATTTACCGCAGGGCTCATTTTTTGGTCCGCCTTTTTCCATCGGAAGAAGAACGAGGAATTTCCCAAGCAGACGCAGTACCACATCCCCGTAGAAGTGGCTTATACATTGATTCCATTCATAATCGTGGCAGTCCTCTTTGCATACACCGCGCGAGACGAATCAAAAATTACAGCTAAATCGACGACGGCTGTCGCGCACAATATTTCGGTCAACGGAATTCAATGGTCCTGGCAATTTGGCTATACCGAGGCAGGCGAAAAAGCTGTCATCACAGGAACACCCGGTAATGGTCCGATCCTCTATCTTCCGCAAGGCGAGAAGGTTCGCTTCACCCTTACGTCGAGTGACGTAGTTCACGGATTCTGGATTCCCGCCTTTATGATTCAGATGCAGAACTTGCCCGGAGTTACCAATCATCTGGAATTTACTGCCAACAAATTAGGTGACTTCCCAGGCCGGTGCAACATCCTCTGCGGACGCGATCACTCGAGAATGTTATTTACGGTTCGCGTAGTCACTCCCGCGCAGTATCAGGATTACCTCAATACCTTGAAGGCGAGTCTGTCATGACAACAGTTGCACAGCCACCGAAAGTTGCTCCCATCCCGATGGTGAAGGGCCCCTCTCGTAAGGGAAGCAGCTTCGTGAAATGGGTGACATCTACCGATCACAAGACAATCGGATATCTGTATCTGATCACTTCATTTTCTTGGTTTCTCATAGGCGGAATACTTGCGCTCTTTCTCCGCGCAGAATTAACACGGCCAGGACTTCAATTTTGGAGCAACGAGCAGTACAACCAGATTTTCACCATGCACGGAACAATTATGTTGTTGATGTTTGCTACTCCGCTTTTCATTGGATTTACCAACGTCATCATGCCCCTTCAGATTGGCGCGGCCGACGTTGCTTTCCCGCGCTTGAACATGCTTTCCTACTGGCTATATCTCTTTGGCGGCACAATGGCATTTGCCGGCTTCTTGGCTCCAGGAGGTGCGGCATCCTTTGGTTGGACTGCGTATGCACCGCTTGCGAATTCCCAATTCTCTCCTGGCATCGGTGGAGACCTTTGGGTAATGGGCTTGGCACTTGGTGGACTCGGAACAATTCTTTCGGGCGTTAACTTTATTACGACGATTTTCACGATGCGTGCGCCGGGAATGACGATGTTTAGAATGTCGATTTTTTCTTGGAATGCCCTTCTCACATCAATTCTGGTACTTCTTGCATTCCCGCCGCTTGCCGCTGCTTTCCTTGGATTGGAATCAGACCGCCTCTTCGGGTCACATATTTTTGATCCTGCAAATGGCGGAGCGATGTTATGGCAGCACTTATTCTGGTTCTTCGGCCACCCAGAGGTTTATATTCTGGCAATTCCGTTCTTTGGTATTGCTAGTGAAATCCTGCCAGTCTTTAGTCGTAAACCAATTTTCGGATATAAGGGGCTTATCGCTGCGACCATTGCGATTTCTGCGCTATCGGTTTCGGTATGGGCCCACCACATGTTCGCAAGCGGACAAGTACTCCTGCCCTTCTTCTCATTCATGACCTTCCTCATTGGCGTCCCAACTGGAGTGAAGTTCTTTAACTGGATCGGAACGATGTGGCGCGGTTCGATCACCTTTGAGACACCGATGCTCTGGATCCTGGGATTCCTCATCACCTTCCTCTTTGGTGGATTGACTGGAATTATTCTGGCTTCGCCTCCACTCGACTTCGCAGTGTCGGCTTCCTACTTCGTCGTTGCCCACTTCCACTATGTACTCTTTGGAACCGTGGTCTTTTCAATGTTCGCTGGCTTCTACTTCTGGTGGCCAAAGATGACAGGGAAGATGCTCAACGAACGGTTGGGAAAGATCCATTTCTGGATGACATTCTTCGGTTTCCATCTCACTTTCTTGATCCAGCACTGGTTGGGTATTAAAGGATTCCCACGCCGGTACGCGGATTATCTGCCATCGGATGGATTTACCTTCATGAATGAAATTTCGACAGTGGGCGCAGTCCTTCTCGCAGCTTCCATGATTCCGTTCATGATCAATGTCTGGATTACCCGTAAATCTCCACTGGTTGGTGTCGATGATCCATGGGGCTATGGCGGGTCACTGGAGTGGGCAACATCGTGCCCACCACCACGTCACAATTTCACGTCAATGCCGCGTATCCGTAGCGAACGCCCGGCATTCGATCTTCATCACCCCCACATCAAAACCGAAGGACACTAAACTCCTATGAAAACATCGGTCAACCTCTTCTTCGGTTTAACGCTCTTCTACTTCATCATCGCTGGCATTTATTGGCAGGTTGGGGGAGAGGCAGTTGGAATTACCGCTCTCTTTCTAAGTGGTGCCCTGGCAGCCCTGGTCGGCTTTTACATGTGGACCGCAAATAAGCGAATTGGCGGGTTTCTACCGGAGGATCGACAGGAAGCAGAGATTGCCGATGGGGCGGGTGAACTTGGGTTCTACAGTCCACATTCTTGGTGGCCGCTTCCGGTCGCACTCTCTGCTTGTGTAGCGGGCCTCGGACTAATTATCGGATGGTGGCTTACATTTATCGGGGTGGGTGCACTGCTTGTCAGTGTTCTTGGCTACGTCACGGAATACGAGAAGCCAACTACTTCATCGCATCACTAGTATTCGCTTCTGGTTCGGCACGAGATGATGATGGTTATGGATTGATATTTATTTAAGAGTCGATAGATACTTGAGGTATTGCGTTTCGGTGACAACCTCAACTGATAATTTCATTCCCGTGTGCCCTCTTCCACATTGGATGTTGCAAGCACCCGGAAATATTCCAGTTTTCTCAACTGTAATATCTATTCTGGAGGGTGAGTCCGGTGAGACTTCCTGGTCTATGCCGAGTCCAGGCACCCAAAAACCGTGCGATACATCATTCGATTTTAGAATGATATGAACGGTTTTTCCCTGGGGTAGAAAGAGAACGGCCGAGTGCGACGGATCTGATAGGAGTGCAGATTTAGACCCATCTAGTTGATATGAGAAAGACCAAGACCATGTCGTGCCCTTTGCATTTACTTCGTACTCGTTCTGCGCGGTCGGGATAACGATGGACATGGCCGTGGGACTCTGGCTGGGTGTGCTCTTTGCACTGGCTGAGGGAGAAACTTTTACGGTCCCCAGTTTCACGATTTTCCGCCAAACCAGCTTCTTCCCACTTTTCATGCATTTGACTTGACCTGTGCCGGACTTTGCAACGATGCCCACTTTGACGCATTTGCTGCCGGGGGAGTTGGCCGCCTCTTTGAGAGAAAATGCGCTTGCGGTTGTGAAAAGAACGGAGAGAGAGATCAACCCAACGAGCGAGAAGAGAATGGGGAAGCGTTTCATAGAAGGGACGGTACCCTCGTCTGAGGGCTAGCACTAGTACGGAGGCTGAAAAAGTCGCGTGATAGGGTCATTTTATGGGTGGAGAGAGTGCGGGAACTCGGTTTAAGAATGCATTGAAGGCGGAGTCACCACTGCAAATTGTGGGTGCCATAAATGCCAACCACGCGTTATTAGCGAAGCGGGCGGGATTTAGAGCGGTCTATCTCTCAGGAGGTGGCGTTGCGGCAGGGTCTCTTGGAGTCCCTGATCTTGGAATCACTTCGCTAGAAGATATTTTGATTGAGGTCCGGCGCATCACCGACATTTGCGACGTGCCGCTCCTGGTCGATGCGGATACGGGCTTTGGTCTTTCGGCTTTCAATATTGGTCGGACGGTTAAATCCTTGATCAAGGCGGGGGCTGCCGGGATGCACCTCGAGGACCAGGTTGGCGCGAAGAGGTGTGGGCATCGGCCAAATAAAGAGTTGGTGAGCAAGGCCGAGATGGTGGATCGAATTAAGGCGGCGCTCGACGCGCGTACCGATGAGAGTTTTTCGATCATGGCCAGGACGGACGCTATTGCCGGAGAAGGCGTGGAAGCCGCTTTGGATCGAGCAGGTTCGTACATCGAAGCGGGCGCGGACATGATTTTCCCGGAGGCAATCGCTGATCTTGATACGTACAGAAAATTTGCTGACGCGCTCAAGAGACCGATTTTGGCGAACATCACCGAATTCGGACTAACGCCATTGTTTACCGTTGAAGAACTCAGAAGGGCGCACGTATCGATGGTTCTCTACCCGTTGTCCGCTTTTCGAGCGATGAACAAGGCAGCAGAGCGCGTCTATGAGACCATTCGTCGGGACGGCACACAGAAGTCGGTGGTGGCGGAGATGCAGACACGCGAAGAACTCTATGACCGGATCAATTACTACGAGTATGAGACTATTTTGGATCGATTCTCGGGCCAGAGAGAGTAATCCAAAGATGGAGGAAATTAGAACTAAGAAATCGGTGGCCTTATCGGGCGTGGTTGCGGGCAACACGGCACTCTGTTCGGTGGGAAAAAGCGGCAATGATCTTCACTATCGTGGCTACGACATTGCAGATTTAGCCCGAGAGTGCGAATTTGAAGAGGTCGCACATTTATTGGTCCATGGAGCACTTCCTACCCGAGTGGAGTTAGCTAAATACAAGAGTAAATTGGCAACGTTGCGTGGCGTGCCGGATTCAGTAAAGACTGTACTTGAGGCGATACCGGCTAGCGCGCACCCAATGGATGTATTACGAATCGGCGTATCGGCATTGGGATGTAATGTGCCCGAAACTGAACCACATACAGATTCGCAAGCACGCGATATTGCCGATCGATTATTGGGTTGCACGCCCTCAATGCTTCTGTACTGGTACCACTTTAGTCACAACGCCAAACGGATCGATATCCAGACTCAAGAGGATTCGATTGGGGGACATTTCCTCTTTCTTCTCCACGGGGCTAAACCTGATCCCATGCGGGAGAGAGCAATGCAGACATCTCTAATTCTGTATGCCGAACACGAGTTCAATGCTTCCACATTTGCTGCCCGCGTAATCGCCGGTACCGGGTCTGATATCTACTCTGCAATCACGGGAGCGATTGGAGCACTCCGAGGACCTAAACATGGAGGCGCAAATGAAGTTGCCTTGGAGATCCTAGAACGATACAAAGACCCAGCTGAAGCTGAAGAAGATATTCGGAAGAGGGTTTCAGAGAAGGAAGTAATAATTGGATTTGGCCATCCTGTGTACACAATCTCCGATCCGCGCAGTGGCATCATAAAAAATATCGCTAAAGATTTACCTTCGCAGACCTCATCGACAGAGCTTTTTGATATTGCTGAGCGAATAGAAGAAGTGATGTGGGAGACCAAGAATATGTTCCCGAATCTTGATTGGTATTCAGCTGTTGCTTATAGCAAGATGAGGATTCCAAGCTCGTTCTTCACGCCACTTTTTGTCATGGCGAGGATTTCTGGCTGGGCCGCTCATATCATTGAGCAGAGGAATGACAACAAAATAATTCGCCCAAGTGCTCATTACACAGGTCCAGAGGATCTCTCCTTCCAACCAATAGATAAGCGGTAGGTGAAACTCCCATGCCGACAGACGTGAGCAGCTCAATCCATGAGTTCGACCAGGTAATCGTAGATATCGTGGATTATGTAGAGAAT
This sequence comes from Candidatus Nanopelagicaceae bacterium, assembly GCA_041659345.1. Taxonomy (GTDB): domain Bacteria; phylum Actinomycetota; class Actinomycetes; order Nanopelagicales; family Nanopelagicaceae; genus QYPT01. The sequence continues at coordinate 5,680 of JBAZYI010000051.1, forward strand.
TATGTCATTGAGTCTGATTTGGCTTATGAGACTGCATGGAACTGCCTCCTAGACACACTTGGTTGTGGTCTGGAGGCTCTGGAGTATCCGGCCTGCACCAAACTTCTAGGACCGTTGGTTCCTGGGACGTTTGTTTCGAACGGGGTCAGGATTCCAGGCACAAATTTTGAACTCGATCCAGTTCAAGGCGCTTTCAACATTGGGACCATGATTCGCTGGCTGGATTTCAATGACACTTGGTTGGCCGCTGAGTGGGGACACCCCTCTGACAACGTGGGTGCAATTCTATCCGTAGCAGACTGGCTATCGAGAAATGCAGTCGCCGCCGGAGACAGGCCACTCCAAATGATCGACGTACTCACCGCGATGATTAAGGCGCATGAGATTCAAGGGTGTATCGCACTGGAGAACTCCTTTAATCGTGTCGGTCTGGATCATGTACTTCTAGTGAAAGTAGCGTCGACCGCGGTTGTAGCGAAAATGATGGGTCTCACACGTGCACAATCTCTCAATGCCCTGTCACTTGCATGGGTTGATGGGCAGTCCCTTCGAACCTATAGGCATTTCCCAAATGCAGGTTCGAGAAAGTCCTGGGCTGCGGGTGACGCGACTTCACGAGCGGTGCGCCTGGTGCTGATGGCGAAGGCGGGCGAAATGGGATATCCCTCGGCTCTCACCGCGAAAACCTGGGGTTTTTATGATGTGCTCTACAAAGGTGAGCCATTTAAGTTCCAACGCTCTTATGGCTCTTACGTAATGGAGAATATTCTCTTTAAGATCTCCTTTCCCGCTGAATTCCATGCGCAGACTGCTGTGGAAGCAGCTGTGCAGATCCATGTCCAGATGCTGCGCGCGGGCAAATCCGTACGAGATATTAAACGTGTCACGATTCGAACGCATGAAGCATGTATGCGAATTATCGATAAGAAGGGCCCACTCGGGAATCCGGCCGATCGAGATCACTGCATTCAATATATGGTGGCAGTGCCGTTACTTTTCGGTCGCCTTACGGCAAGAGATTACGAGGATGATATTGCCGCGGATCCGTTGATCGATACTCTTCGCGAGAAAATTCGTTGTGTGGAGGATCCGCAATTTACCAAGGATTATCACAATCCAGAGAAGCGATCGATCGCTAATGCACTTACGGTTGAATTTGAAGATGGGACCGCGTTCGATGAAGTTGTTGTGGAATATCCGCTCGGCCACGCACGTCGAAGAGAAGCGGGTATTCCTTTACTGATCAAAAAATTCAGGAAGAATCTTGCACGCGTTTTCTCGACGAAAGAGCAGGCGGCTATTTTGGAAATTTCGCTTGATCGGAAAAAGTTGGAGAGCACAAATGTGAGTACATTTATGGATCTATTCGTAAAAAGAGGCTAAACGCGATCCATTCCTAATGGTGCTCGATCTCTTTGAGGTCATCTGGCGAGGGCTTGGCGATCTGTTCGGTCGTTGCACGACTGATTCGAGCACGCAGTTTGTTTGCAATGCCACCCGGGCGGCGGACGCCGTGAGTGTCAACCTCTTCCAGTTCCAAAGGTTGCAACTGTTCATGCTGAGTCAGAGCGAACGCTTCTGCATCAGTGAGGGGTTGATGGACTTCAACGAACTCCCCATGAGGCAGAAGGACCAGGCGTCCGGTCTCTTTTCCGTGGAGAACCAATTCACGATCCGCTCGTTGAAGCGAGAGGCAAAGTCGTTTGGTTATTACGAAAGCGAGAGGAGGCAGCACGAAGACGCCGATGCGGGCCATCCACGTAATCTGGTTGATGGAGAGAGAGAAGTGGGTTGCGATGATGTCATTTCCACCGTTGAGGAGGGTCACCGCCATGAATGTTAGAGCCGAAACGCCGAGTGCGGTGCGGTTTGGAGCATTTCGAGGTCGGTCAAGCAGGTGATGCTCCCTCGTGTCTCCAGTCGCCCAACTTTCAATGAATGGATAGAGCGCCATTGCCGTAAACATGATTCCAGGAATGATGAGGCCTGGAAGGAGAATGTTCCACGAAATGGTATGCCCAAATAGATGTGATTCTAGATTCGGGAACATTCGCACAAGACCATCCAGCCAACCCATGTACCAGTCCGGTTGGGAGCCAGCGGAAATCTGTCCCGGTGTATATGGTCCATAGAGCCAGATGGGGTTGATTGAGGCAACCGCAGAAATAAAAGCAGTGATCCCGAAGACGATGAAAAAGAATCCGCCGGCCTTGGCCATGTAGACAGGCATAAAGGGGTAACCGACGACGTTCTTCTCAGTGCGACCTGGGCCTGGATATTGAGTGTGCTTCTGATACCAAACCAGCATCAAGTGGGCAGTAATCAGCGCCAGAAAGATTCCAGGCAGTAACAAGACATGGACTGTGAAAATTCTAGGAATAAAAACTACCCCCGGGAACGGTCCACCGAATGCAAAGAAGGCAAGGTAGGACCCAACAATCGGCATCGCCTGAATGATTGCTTCAGCGATTCGGATTCCAGTGCCAGAGAGTAAGTCATCAGGAAGTGAGTAACCCAAGAATCCTTCAACTATTCCAAGGGTGAGGAGGCCAATACCAATAATCCAGTTGAATTCACGTGGCTTACGAAAAGCACCAGTGAAGAAAACACGCATCAGGTGAGCGACTATCGCGGCCATGAATAAGAGTGCAGCCCAGTGATGAATCTGACGCATCAACAGCCCACCGCGTATATCGAAGGAGATATTGAGAGTAGAAGCATACGCCGCAGACATCTTGATCTCGCTCAGTGGTGCGTAACTGCCCTGATAGAGAACTTCGCGCTGAGACGGATCGAACCAGAATGTAAGGAAAACACCTGTGAGGAGAAGGATGATGAAGGAGTAAAGGGCTATTTCACCCAGCATGAATGACCAGTGGTCGGGAAATACCTTAGTGAGGTTTTTCTTCAACCACTTGGCGCCACCGGTCCGCTCATCAACGTAATTGGCTACTGAGCCTAGTTTTTTCTCTGCGCTACTCATGATGAACGCTCCCAAAAGCTAGGGCCGACTGCTTCGTTAAAGGGTTTCTGTGCAACTAAGTAACCTTCTGCATCCACGGTGATGGCGAGTTGTGGGAGAGGCCGCGCAGCAGGACCAAAGATCACTTTTGCGGCGCGCGGCACATCGAAAGTCGATTGATGGCAAGGGCAGAGTAAATGCTTGGTCTGTTGCTCATACAGTGCAACTGCGCAACCCATGTGAGTGCAGATTTTGGAGAAAGCAATAATGCCTTGATAGGTCCAAGAGAGCCGTTCGGGGGAGAGTTGAAACTCCTCGGGACGAATGCGAATGAGAAGGACTGCATCTTTAGCAATGTTATTGAGGGTTCGTTCTTCGCCTGGAAGAAGTTCTGGCAATACCTGCGCAACAGCTCCGACTTCGAGATCTGAAGGTTTAATGGGCCGATCACCCGGATCGGTCACGAGGCGCGTGCCTGTCATCCAACTTGTCTCTTCAAGAGATTTCTTAGGAAGCGGTCCAAGATCGCGAAGAGCCACTAGTGGTGCAAGTCCAAGCAGTCCCAGTGAAAGTCCAAGCGAGCGCTTGATGAGTGATCGTCGACCTAAGTTCGCCGCGGCGGCTTGTTCTTTAACAGTTTTAACGAAATCTGCTCTATCTAGATCTTCAGAGCGGAACTCGTGACGATCTTGGATTACTTCATTGTCCGGCATCAATGTTTTTGCCCAATGCACGGCACCCAAACCAATGAAGAGTGAAGAGATAGTCAAGCCAATTCCAAGGAGCAGTTGTTGAGCATGTGTTGTTCCGAGGGCGGGAATAAAAACGAATACGTCGCCTGGAACCTTTATGTATGCATAAATAAAGAGCATTGTTCCGAGGGCGGAGAGTCCAAAAAGAATAGCTATTTGCCGCTCTGCTTTATCGGCAGCGGCAGGATCGGTATCCGCTTTCCGATGCACATGTTCCGGTAGACCCGGATCTTGTAGGCGCTCGATTTGATCTGACATGTGCTATCTCGCTTTCGTCGCCAACCAGACTGCAATACCAATCAGCAGTCCGAGTCCAAGTGTCCAAATGAGTAAACCTTCTGTAACCGGACCTACGCGGCCAAGTGAGGCACCACCCAAGTTCGGTTCGTTCTGTGCTGCTTTGATCCATTTGATAATGGAAAGTTTCTCTTCGGGCGTAACGATTTTGTCTCCAAAAACTGGCATGGACTGCGGTCCAGTAATCATCGCCTCGTAAATCTCTACAGGAGTAGATGCCATCAGGGTTGGAGCGAATTTTCCTTGGGTAAGCGCACCGCCTTGGCCTGCAAAGTTATGGCACATTGCACAGTTATTCCGGAATAGTTCTCCACCCTGAGCAGTGTTGCCATCGCGTTCGTAGAACATCACTTGTTGATCGGGAATAGCCGGTCCAGGCGCGAGAGATGAAACGTAAGCCACAAGAGCCGCCACCTCATCTGGAGTAAAGGCAGGCTGCTTTCGCGTAGCCTGGATGCTCATATCTGCCATCGGCATGCGACCGGTAGCAACCTGGAAATCCACTGACGCAGCACCCACTCCGATCAAGGATGGGGCGATCGACCCACCTTCCGCATTGAGGCCATGGCAGGAAGAACAGCCTTTGAGAAAGAGCTGACGTCCTTCCTCAATTGCAGTAGTTCGTGCCAGAGTATTCGTTGCTCTTTGCGTTGAGGCACTGGCAACCGAGAAGGTAGTACCGATCATAAAAAGGGCGAAGACCAACAAGACTGGTCCCGCAAAACGGTGTCGTCGGTAACGCGAAAGGCGTCTCACGATTTACTCCCTCTCATTTGTTTAACCCTCAACTGCCAAGTACCAAGTGCAAATCCTTGCCGTTCTGATCTTCTACTTAATCAGGTAAATCGCGGAGAAGAGAGCAATCCAGACGACATCCACAAAGTGCCAATAGTAGGAAACTACAATCGCTGTCGTTGCTTGTGAGTGGGTGAAGTTACGGGCTTTGTTAGCGCGGATTAGGACGATCAAGAATGCGATGAGGCCACCTGTTACATGCAAACCGTGGAACCCAGTGGTGATGTAGAAAACCGAACCGTACGCGTGTGATGAAAGTGTCACGCCTTCTTGAACCAACGATGCGTATTCGTAAACTTGGCCGCCAACGAAGAAGGCGCCCATGAGGAAGGTCAGTGCAAACCATTCGCGCATACCCCAGAGTGAAACCTTATAGAGAGGACCTTTTCGTTTTGACTGTAACCGCTCCGCCGCGAAGACACCGAACTGGCAGGTTACCGACGAAAGAACCAGAACTGTCGTGTTCACTGCCGCAAAGGGAATGTTCAGAATGCTTG
>JBAZYI010000052.1:0-10877 GCA_041659345.1 Candidatus Nanopelagicaceae bacterium
CCGGCGACGGATATCTTGGTGAAAAAGGGATGTCATTTTGTGGCTACGACCTCTGGGATCGTTGATGAGGTCAATCGAGTGGACAAGTGGGATGGCAAATCCAACCTAGGTGCTGATAGGGGAGGGTTGTTTGTTTCGATCATCGGTGACGACGGCGTTCGGTATTACGGATCGCATTTGGGGAAAGTGGCTCCTGGAATAGTGCATGGTCTCCGAGTCTCTGCTGGAGATTTGCTGGGATACATCGGAACATCGGGTGATGCTCGTGGAACTGCACCACACGTTCACTACGGAATTTCGTGGCCGACACCTGCAGGAATTTGGTGGGTTCGGCGGGGTGAGCTGTACCCGTGGAGATATTTGGATGCGTGGAAAGTTGGCAAGGATTTATCGCCGGCGAAATCAGTGGCTACGTTGATGAAAAAAGTAGGAGTGATTCCTAAGCAGAAGGGCTACTAAGAAATGAGAAAAGCCTCCGATTTCTCGGAGGCTTTTCTGCTTAAAGTGGTGTGATTAGTTAGCGTTTACGGCGTCGGCCTGTGGACCCTTTGGACCCTGGACGACCTCGAACGAAACTGACTGACCCTCTTCAAGGGACTTGTAACCATTTCCTTGAATTGCTGAGTAGTGAACAAATACGTCTTGTCCGCCACCATCAACTGCAATGAAACCGAAACCCTTTTCAGAGTTGAACCACTTAACTGTGCCTGTTGCCATGTTTTGCTTTTCCTTCGATATATGTGGGGTGAGCGAGAAATCCTCGTTCACCAGTCTTCCTCTTGCGCCAGCGATACCGAGCAAAGCTTTAGGCCATGAAACGGGTACTGATTAAGCGTCCGACTGCCTATAAGGGTACTGGCTCCCAGGCGTATTACCTAAAGGGTTTTCCTCCAGCACTAGCGCGGATAGCATCAAATGCGGTAAAAATAGACATCGAATCGTTCGTGGTGGGCTGGGGAAGGTCGCGCCAACGTAAACGAGGAGATATATGGACCTATCAGCCGTACCCCCTACGGGCTCGAGAGCCCTTACTCGGGGTTATCTCGTTATTCACTCAGCACCTTCTGCGCTCTGCCGCCATATTGAATGGGCTGTAGCCAACCTCCTCGGACGTTCGGTGCAGTTGACGTGGAGACCTCAACCCCTTCAAGTAGGAACTCACCGCGCCACGATCGAATGGCGTGATCGAGCCGGCATCGGTGCCGAACTGGCAAGTGCGCTGAGAGGCTGGCACTACTTACGTTATGAAGTTCGCGAGGAGTCTGCCGAAGCGCGCATCCTCTATCGATTCACGCCTAACTTAGGTATTCACCGTGCAGTTCTCGATGGCGCTGGATCAGTCATGATCTCTGAGAATCAGATTACAAGTGCGCTGGCACTTGATGAGGACTCAATGCGTGCTTCAATCCAACTAGCGCTCGGGAGTGAATGGGATCTGGAACTTGAGCAATTTCGACGAGTAGAAATGGATGAAATCTCACACGATCGAGTTATTTCTTTCTAATACATCGCTTCTAAGGCAGGAGTAGCATCTGAGTTATGAGTGAGATGAAAGAAAGTCCCATAATTACGATCGAACGACGCAAAGCAGTCACCATTATTATTTCGGCGATTATTGTCTCCGTTGCACTTGGATATGGATTAGTTAAAGTCGGAGCTGGATTTGCCGCACGGACTACCGATGGCATCACTGTTACCGGTTCCGCGAAAGTTTCAGCAACTGCGGATAACGCAGTGTGGACTCTTTCTATACAAGAGTCGAAATCAAATGTCGCCGCGGCAGTCAAACAAGTCGGTGTAAGTGTCAACGCGCTGAGCGCGTACCTTACAGATGGTGGGATGTCAGCTGACGCCATTGAACTAGGAGCAGTTTCAACCTATGCAAATCAAGAGTACATAAACGGCAATCCCACTGGACGAGTGCTTTCCTTTAATGCGAACCGTGATTTGACTGTGCGATCCACAGACGTTCAGTTGATTGCGAAATTGAGCCAAGATATCGGCACCCTCTTGCAGACCGGGGTCAACGTCAATAATTATGGACCGCAATATTATGTTTCGACGCTACCGACATTGCGTCCGCAATTATTGGAAGATGCCATGAAGGATGCTCAAATACGGGCAATCGCGTTGACACGAGCAGTTGGCGGAACTATTGGCCCGGTCCTAAGCGTTCGCAGCGGACCATTCCAGGTGACGACACCTGATTCGACAATGACTTCTGACATGGGAGCGTATGACACGCAAACCATTGAAAAGACTGTTACTGCGACGGTGTCGGTTACATTCAAGACGAAGAAGTAATTTCACTCCGTCTTGTATCTCTTATATTAAAGAGGAATATTGCCGTGAATTCCGCGGTGTTGTGGGGCAGTCTTTATCGCGCGGGCAATGATCTGGCGTGTCTTCATAGGTTCAATAATCTCATCGACGACACCAATTTCAACTGCTCGGGCAACACCGCCTGAAATTTGGTCGTGTTTGGCTGCAAGTTCGAGTTCCATCATCTCCCTCTGCTCTTCAGGCAAGTCAGCGAGGAGTCTCCTGTGAAGCACGCGCACTGCAGCGACGGCGCCCATAACTGAAACTTCAGCGCTCGGCCAGGCAAAGACCTTGGTTGCGCCGAGGGAGCGAGAGTTCATTGCGACGTAAGCTCCGCCGTACGCTCTTCGAGTAATCAGAGTGATCCGCGGTACAACTGCCTCCCCGAAAGCATGAAGCAATTTGGCACCTCGTCTTACTGCGCCTTCCCATTCCTGTCCCGCACCGGGCAAAAAACCTGGAACGTCAACAACAACGATGAGTGGGATACCGAACGAATCGCAGGTGCGGACAAAGCGTGCTGCTTTTTCTGCAGCGGATGAATCAAGTGCAGCGCCCAAGTGGGCTGGGTTATTGGCGACTATTCCAACGGTACGACCGCCAATGCGGCCAAGTTTGGTGACGATATTCGGCGCCCACATAGGAAGGAGTTCGAGTTTCTCACGGTCATCATCGAGAAGGGCGTCAACAAGCGGCAAGACTTCATACGTTCGTTTCTTTGGATCAGGAACAAGTGATCCGAGATCGAGGTCTTGAAGCGGGAGTGCAATTTCGCCTTGATCGGCAAATAGTGAAGTGAGTGAGCGAATTTCTTCGAATGCTTCTTCCTCCGAATGTGCGATGACATGAGCAACTCCGCTATTTCTGCGATGCGCATCTGGTCCACCAAGTTTGGCCATGTCGATGGTTTCGCCTGTGACGCTTTTGACAACATCGGGACCTGTTACGAAAATTCTTCCCTCTGGCGCCAAGACAACAACGTCAGTGAGTGCCGGTCCGTACGCGCCGCCACCTGCAGTCGGTCCGAGTACCAACGAAAGTTGCGGAATTTTCCCACTCGCCGTGATCATTGATTGAAAAACTTCGCCGAAGGCATTGAGTGAGAGAACGCCGTCGCGCAGGCGAGCTCCACCCGAATGCCATATTCCAATCACGGGAATTCGCGCCGCCATCGCGGCGTTGTAAGCAGTGACAATGACACGTGCGCCATCTGGACCGAGTGCTCCACCTTGAATGGTGGCATCCGATGCAAAAATAATTACTGACTTACCCACGACAGTTGCTGTGGCTGCGAGCATTCCAGATTCATCGTGAGGGGTAATCAAGGTGAGCGATCCGGTATCCGCTAGTCGTGCCATCCTTACTTCGGGATCGCGCGGATTCATTTCAGTAGGAAGCAAATGCCAACACCACGTTATGTCCGCCAAAACCAAATGAATCATTGAGCGCGGCAATATCTCCCGAAGGAAGGGCTCGTGGCTTATCTCGGACCACATTGATTGTTACAGCTGGATCTAAATTTTCAATGTTGATAGTTGGGGGAGCCATTCGTTCTTGAAGAGCTTTCACAATGAAGACAGATTCAATTGCTCCTGCGCCACCGAGGAGGTGCCCCGTCATTGATTTAGTAGCAGATACTGCTACTTGGTCGGCATCTGCACCCAGGGCAAGTCGGAGGGCGTTGGCTTCTGCGACATCACCGACAGGGGTGGATGTCGCATGTGCATTGAGATGCACGATGTCGCGTGTTGTAAGTCCAGCATCGCGAAGCGCGAAAGCGATTGCTCGCTGTACGCCGCGACCATCGGGATCTGGAGCCGCAATGTGATAGCCATCTGAGGTAAGGCCTTGGCCGGAGAGTTCTGCATAAATTTTTGCACCGCGCGCTTTTGCGTGTTCAAGCTCTTCAAGAATAAGCACACCGCCGCCTTCACCGAGTACAAAGCCATCTCGATCGAGATCATAAGGTCGCGAAGCGCGCGCAGGATCGTCATTTCGCGTCGAGAGTGCTTTCATCGCCGCGAAACCAGCCATCGGCAACGCGTGGACGGCAGCTTCAACACCACCGGCGGCGATGATCTCTGCGCGATTGGTGCGGATCATTTCCATTGCATATCCGACAGCCTCTGCACCCGATGCGCATGCACTCACCGGAGTGTGAACACCAGCACGAGCTTTGAGTTCGAGTCCAACATTGGCAGCTGGTCCATTCGGCATCAGCATCGGAACCGTGTGCGGACTGACGAAGCGTGAGCCTTTGCCCTTTAATATGTCGTATTGATCAAGCATCGTGATGACGCCGCCAATGCCTGATGCAATGACGACACCCAAGCGGTCAAGATCTACTTCCGGAGACCCGGCATCCTTCCACGCTTCTCGCGTGGCAATGAGAGCAAATTGCTCTGATCGATCGAGTCGGCGCATTTCGACACGATCCATCACTTCACTTGGTTCGACTAAGACCCGTGCGGCAATAGTGACCGGGAGCGTACTTGCCCACTCTTCAGTGAGGGTGCGCACTCCACTTTGACCGGCCAGAAGGGCTGACCATGTTGTTGCGACATCTCCACCGAGTGGAGTGGTTGCACCCAGCCCAGTTACTACTACGCGACGACGAGACATTCTTAGGTTCTCCGAATCAAGAATTAAGCAGAAACCTTAACGATGAAATTAACTGCATCGCCAACAGTTGCTAGATCAGAGACCTGATCATCTGGAATCTTCACTCCGAAGCGCTCTTCCGCGGCAACAACAACTTCAACCATGCTCAAGGAATCGACATCGAGATCATCTGTGAAGTTCTTCTCCATCTCAACGGAGGCGGCAGGAATTCCTGCGACTTCTTCGACGATCTCTTTGATCCCTGCGAGTACTTCTGCTTGTGACAGTGCCATTGTTTCTGTACCTATCTCTCTTAGTTGCCCTTAGTTTTTTCTTGTGAAAGGTGCTGGAGGAAGTTTGACTACCTGACCTGCATAGACCAATCCTGCGCCATAACCGATGAGTAACGCCAATCCGCCATGCAAATTGGGCTGTTCTTCGAGTAAAGCGGACATTGCCAGCGGGATGGATGCGGCTGAAGTGTTGCCTGAGGTCCTGATATCCGTGGCGATCGCCACTTTCGAAGGGATACCTATCTCTCTGGCCATTGACTCAATAATGCGGACATTCGCCTGGTGGGGAATAAAAGCATCGAGTTGATCTGGAGTCACACCAGCCGCTTCAAGTACTCGTGTTGCTGCCTTGCTCATCGCGAAGACCGCCCAGCGAAAAACCGTCTGTCCCTGCTGCGTAAGTGCTGGCCAAGCAAGGTGGCCTTCCCCGCCTTTTACTTCGTTCCAAGAAGGCTCCATCAAGATTGCATCACGCGAATCGGCATCCGATCCCCAAACCATCGGACCAATTGCTGGTTCATCAGATGGTCCAATTACCACCGCTCCTGCACCGTCGGCGAAAATGAATGCGGTGGCACGATCATCTGGATCGGTGAAGTCTGAAAGTCTCTCAACGCCCACGACAAGTACGTGCTTTGACGTTCCAGATCGGATGAAGTCACTCGCCATGCCAACGCCGTAGCAGAACCCGGCACATGCGGCGCTGATATCAAAGGCGGCCGCTTTTGGATTACCTAACCGTGCAATCAGCGCGGTTGCCGCGCTAGGCGCTTGGTAGGGGTAGGAGATTGTTGCAACGATCACGGTATCGATATCAGTGATATCAATATTGGCTCGTTCTACTGCTTGCTTGCAAGCAGCTTCAGCCATATCCAGAACGCTCTCGCCCTCGCCGGCGATGCGTCGAGCCTCGATTCCTGTGCGCTGCCGGATCCATTCATCACTTGAGTCAATGCGGTCAACGATCTCGGAGTTAGGAACGCTTCGTTTCGGCGAATAGCCGCCGACACTCAAAATTTGGGAGAAGGATCCTTCGCGGGCTTTAATCATGACGTTCCAACTTTCTCAACTGTTCTCGCTCTGTCGGGCAAGTAGATCACGTGCAGCATCAAGATCTGCTGGTGTCTTCAGCGCCAAAGTTTCGACTCCCGGCAATGCTCGCTTGATAAGTCCGATAAGTGTTCCAGCTGGCGGAAGCTCGATTACAGCTGTGACGCCAAGTGCTTTCATTGCTTCCATGCAAAGATCCCAGCGAACCGGGTTGGCAATCTGATTTACGATTCGATCCAGAACTTCACGCCCCGTCGTAACAACCGAACCTTCTTTATTGGAAAGAATTGCAACGCGTGGATCGTTTACTGGAATTCCTTTTGCCAATTCCCGCAAACATCCAACTGCAGGTTCCATCACTTCTGTATGAAATGCGCCGGCCACAGCGAGTGGTCTCACACGGGAGCCAGCTGGTGGATTCGCTTCCAGGGCAGCCAGGGCATCGAGTTTGCCTGCAGCGACAATTTGTCCAGCTCCGTTCTCGTTTGCTCCTATGAGTCCAAGTGCAGTGAGTGCCGCAATAACAACGTCGCGATCGCCACCCAGCACCGCTGACATTCCAGTAGGTGACTGCGCTGCAGCAATTGCCATCGCCTGGCCGCGTTCGTGGACCAATCGCATTGCGTCCAAATCTGATATTACGCCGGCGACTGCGGCTGACGTTATTTCGCCGACGGAGTGCCCGGCGGTGATCGAAAAATTAATGGTGCCTAAAGATTTCATGCCAAGAAGTCCCGCCGAGACGATCAGCGGTTGCGCATTGGCAGTATCGCGAATTTCGTCAGCATTGGCCAAAGTGCCTAGATGTACGAGATCAAGTCCAATGCTCTCTGAAAATTCTTCAAGAGTGGATTTGAGTTGGGCATCTTCAATCCACGGGGAGAGAAACCCTGGGGTCTGAGATCCTTGCCCGGGGGCGACGATTGCAAGCACGGGTTAGATTTTAGAGGTGTAAGTGCCTTACTAACCAGTATGTGAAAATTTTATGAAGAAAGAGTTCGTGAGGCGAGCCACACTTGAGCGCAATGCGGTGCAACTTTTACCTTTGTCGATGGGTTTGCAATAACTGGTTCATATGTTGATGTCACCTGAGAGGCATCGAAAATACACCGATATGAATGCCCCCACTTCTCATCGGGGAGAGTGAACGTGGTCTTCTCTCTCGAAGAGTTGAGCATGACCACAAGGGCACGATTTGAACTTGCTTCAATAAAAATTGTCAAACTTCTTTTTTCGCCATCTTGCCAATGTTTGTCCGTCATCTCGCGTCCGCCCAAACTAAACCAGGCTACGTCTTTGCGCTGCGTTCCGAGATCGAGCGCTCCCGTAAAAAAATCAGAGGCGACATCGGCGAGATATGTCGATCGAATTCGTGAAAGCGTCACTGTTGCTTCCAGCATGTCTTTCTCATCTTCATCGAGATTCCAATTGAGGTTGACCCCGAAATCGTCATCACCTTCCCAGGGCTGCGAGTAAGCGTTATTGGATCCATTTTGTGTCCGGCTTATTTCATCACCCATGGAAAGCATCGGCACGCCCGCTGAGAGCATCAGTGTGGCCAGCATTGATTTTTTCAAACATTTTCGTTTTACAATGATTCCCGGATCATCAGTTGGTCCTTCAACTCCGACATTCCACGATCGATTACCCGAACCGCCATCACGATTATCTTCACCGTTAGGTTCGTTTCTCTTGTGTTGGTACGTCACTAAATCGTTGAGCGTGAAACCATCATGTGCTGTGATGAAGTTGATGGAGGAAGTCGGTCCGCGGAAGTAGAAAATGTCGCTTGAGCCACCAATGCGCGAGGCGATATCTCCAACTCCTTCGCCAAACCCCCTTGCCAGATCACCTAACCAGAACTGACGAACCGCATCTCGATAATGGTCATTCCATTCCCGCCACGGATATGCGAAATCGCCGAGGCAGTATCTTGCAACATCCCATGGTTCAGCGATGAGTTTGAGATCGCGCAACTCTGGATCTGCGCAAATTGCGGTGAAGAGAGAGGAATCAGATGCTGCTGAATTTCGATAAAGCGCGGTTGCTAAATCAAAGCGAAATCCATCCACACCGATTACTTCACTCCACCAGCGCAAGGAATCAACAATGTGACGGACTGAGTGTGGTTGACCGGCGTTGACTGTGTTTCCGCATCCCGTGACGTCCACATATTCAGAATCCGTGAGGTGTCGATACCAGGCCTTGTTATCTATCCCTCGGAAAGAGAGTGTGGGTCCACCAACGCCTCCTTCTCCGGTGTGGTTATAGACGACGTCCAATATCACTTCGATCCCGGCATCGTGTAAGCGATCTACCGCCCACTGCAATTCGGAAATTGGATCTTCGGTCGCTGCATAATCGCGGTGAGGCGCACTAAATGAAATCGGGTTGTATCCCCAATAGTTGCGTCGCCCCCGTGACCAGATGGCAGGTTCGGTTATTGAATGGTGAATCGGCAGGAGTTCGAGGGCGGTGACTCCCATATTTTTCAGATGAGCGATTGTGCTGGCGTGGCCGAGGCCCCGGTATGTGCCGCGTTCGCCATCATCAATCTCTGGATTTGCAGCACTTATTCCTTGAACGTGCGCTTCATAAATAACGGTCTTTGCCCACGGAGTGTTCAAGCGGTCAATTTTTCGGGCAAGATGGTGGGTCACGACCGAATAGGGGACTTTCCCCGCGCTGTCACGGTTATCTCGGATAGATAGGTCGCCGTCGCCGAGACCATCTCTGCTCACATGTCCGTAGATCTCAGGTACGTACTGGACCTGGCCATCTAGGTGATGGGTATAGGGATCGAGGAGGAGCTTGGCTGAGTTGAATCGCAAGCCCCTTTCAGGTTCCCAAGGGCCATAAACCCGATAGCCGTATCGTTGTCCAGGTCGAACTCCAGCTAGATATCCATGCCAGATCGGTCCAGTCCGGTGGGCTAGAGCAAAGCGAGTTTCCACAAGCCGGCCGTTTATGTCATTGAAGAGGCAGAGCTCAACCGCGTCGGCGGCTTCTGACCAGAGGGCAAAATTGGTGCCCTCATGTGTCGGAGTTGCTCCGAGGTATCGATGATCTGCGGGTAGCACGGTTCTATCTTTGCCTGCAAACCGCTTCTAGGCGAACTCCCATACCTTTCTATGTACCCTGAAATTGTTTCCGCCTTTACCGCCAAGTAACATTCCCACCATGAAGATCGCTGTCTGCGTCAAGCAAGTGCCCGATTCGTGGGCGGAGAAGAAGATGCAGGAGGGTCGGCTCGACCGTCTCAACGTGGATGCTGTTCTCAATGATCTGGATGAGTACGCAGTGGAGGAAGCGCTGCGTATTGTCGAGGCCAATGGAGGAAGCGGCGAAGGCGCCCCGAACTCAGTCACGGTGATCTCAATGGGACCTGAGCGCACGGTCGATGCTGCGCGCAAGGCACTCTCGATGGGAGCCGATGGCGCCATCATCATCACTGACGATGCGCTCGCTGGTTCGGATGCCCTGGCGACATCGAAAGTGCTCGCCGCTGTCATAGCGACGGGCGAATTCGATCTTGTCATCTGTGGCACTGAATCAACTGATGCGCGGATGAGTGTTATTCCCGCGATGCTTGCCGCACGACTTGGTTGGGCTCAATTAACTTTTGCTGGGTCTGTCACTATCGATGCTTCCGCAAAGACCGTAGCGATCGAACGCAATACGGATTCAGGTATCGAGAAAATGCGCGCTGCATTTCCGGCGGTTATTAGCGTTGTAGAGAAAATCAACGAACCCCGATACCCGTCCTTCAAGGGGATTATGGCAGCGAAGAAGAAGCCGATGGAGACACGCTCTCTTGCAACGGTCGGCGTTGCAGCCAGTCTCGTTGGAGTGCCAGGGGCAAAGAGCGTCGTTATCGATGCGACGCAACGACCACCTCGCGCCGCGGGCATAAAAGTTGTCGATGATGGCAATGGTGGAAATGAACTCGTCAAATTCCTCGTCGAAAGGAAATTGATATGAGCGACATTTTTATCCTTGCTGAATTCACGGACGAGAAAATCGCAAAAACAACTTTCGAACTCGCGACTCTTGGTGCTCGCGCGGGGTCGGTCACCGCAATTCTTTTGGCGCCAATAGGTCGTGGCGCTGCGTTAGCGGCGCTCATCAACAGTGGCCCTATTTCAAAGGTCTTAGTTGTTGAGAATGACGATTTCGCGAGATTCGGCGTACCTGCCACAAGTGCTGCAATCAGCCAACTTCTCGCACAGATGAAACCGAAGGCGCTTCTCATTGCATCTAGTGCTTTCGGGAAAGAGGTCGCGGGCTGTGTTGCTGTTGCTACCGATTCAGGACTGCTCACGGATGCTGTCGATGTTGCAGCAGATCTAAGTGCGACGCAATTGATTTTCGGTGGTTCGATGACGGTTCACTCCCGTGTGTCTACTGAGATTTCAATCATCACGGTCCGTCCGAATGCGATCACACCAGAGATGTCGTCGAGTGTGCCAGAAATCAGCAATGCATCCGTTGAAATCTCAGGCTCTGCCAAACTCGCCGAAATTCTCTCCTTGGAACCACCCGTCACTGGCGGGCGTCCCGAACTCACAGAAGCTCAAATTATTGTCTCCGGCGGTCGCGGGACAAATGGTG
>JBAZYI010000053.1:0-10454 GCA_041659345.1 Candidatus Nanopelagicaceae bacterium
CGTCGAAACCAGTGCGGGTCTCAAATTCACGGCATTCAAGCCGCTTCTCGCCGATTACGTCCTCTCAATGCCACGTGGAGCAACAATCGTCTATCCAAAGGATGCCGCACTGATCCTCGGGTTTGCCGATATCTATCCTGGTGCCCGCGTCCTTGAAGCCGGGGTCGGAAGTGGCGCACTCACCATCTCACTCTTACGCGCCGTTGGTGCGGCAGGTCACGTACATTCAGTGGAGCGAAGAGACGAGTTTGCGGCCAATGCAACATCCAACGTCACTAATTATTTCGGGGAACGTCCGGTCAATTGGTCTTTGTCGATCGGCTCGCTTCAAGATCAAGAATTCAACGAGAGTTTCGATCGAGTCATCCTAGACATGCTGGCACCGTGGGAATGCATCGCCCTGGCATCTCAAGTTTTACGACCAGGTGGTGTTTTCCTAGCCTACGTCGCAACCACTACGCAACTTTCCGAGACTGCAGAGGCACTCAAGAACAACGGCTCTTTCACTGAACCTGAAAGTTCTGAATCACTGATTCGCGGATGGCATCATGAAGGATTAGCAGTCCGTCCACAACATCGCATGATTGGCCACACTGGATTTTTAATTCAATCACGCCGAATGGCACCGGGGGTCCAGGTTCTTGCAAGACGGCGGCGTCCATCAAAGGGGAGTTACGATGGCATCGCGCAAGAGTGAGAGACTGATCAATCTAACAATCGCCCTTCTTGCCACGCGACGTTATCTGACGAAATCCGAAATCTTCCGCAGCATTGAAGGATATGAAGGCGAACCCTCGTCAATGGAACGTATGTTTGAACGTGATAAGGATGACCTACGTAACCTCGGCATTGTTATAGATGTTCGAGGAGTTGATCCAGGCTTTGAAGATGAGCCTGGGTATCGAATTCATCCTGAAACGTACTCTCTCAATTTAGGTGAGCTGACGGGGACAGAGGTTGCACTTCTCTCATTAGCAGCTGAAGCCTGGCGGGGCGCAGCACTTGGCGAGTCGGCGCATACTGCCCTTATCAAGTTGCGCTCTCTCGGGATAGCTTCCGATTTTGATGCTCTCCCAAATCTATCTCCCAAAATTCAGGTGGGTTCGAGGGGTTTCATACCACTTACCCGCGCAATTGGAGAGCGTTCTACAGTGACTTTCAAATACCGCTCTGCAGAACTCAATGATGAAATGCGTGTGATAAACCCATACGGATTGGGGAGTCGAAAAGGCTACTGGTACCTGGTAGGGCAGGATCATGATCGAAAGGCTCTGCGCACTTTCCGTTTGGATCGAATTGTCGGGGATGTAGAAATCCTCTCCAAACCGGGTGCTTTCGAGACAGATACTGATTTCCATATCCTCTCATTTCTTGATTCACATCTTTTCGAACCTCGCGACGTCGCCCAACTTCGCATTCGCAAGGGGCGTGGACATGCTCTTCGAGGAGAGGCACGCACGCTCGCCTCAGATGACCAGTTCGACCTTTGCGAGTTGCCATATTCGGATGATGAAAGATTTATTGATTCCATTCTCTGGCACGGTGATGATGTCGTAGTCCTTAGCCCCCTAGCTCTTCGCGAGAAAGTGATTTCGCGACTTACGAGACTTGTCGAATCACATGGGTGAGAAAATGGAAAAGCAGATAACCAAAAAGGATACGAATCCTGCCCTCGATCGGACCGCTCGACTGCTCGATCTGGTGCCTTATCTAAGTAGCCATCAAGGAATTTCGATTGATGATTTGGGGAAAGAGTTCGCTATCACCACCTCTGAAGTGATCAAGGATTTGACGACCCTGTGGATGTGTGGACTTCCGGGATATACGGCACTTGAATTGATGGATCTCTCCTTTGATTCGGGTTTCGTGACCATTTCAAATGCCGAGACTCTGGCTCGTCCGCGAACACTCGATCGAAACGAGGTCCTTACTCTCATTCTGGGGCTAGAGACGATGCTGGAAAGCGACTCATCGAAGAAGAAAACGCTATCCATCCAAATAGGTTCGCTCATTGAAAAACTGTCGCAATTTCTAGATATCTTTCGCCAGATTCAAGCGGGCACTGCCTCCTCCTCGACCATCCGCGGTGAAATAGAGGCTTCCATCAACTCGCGCGTACCAATTCAAATTAAGTATCACTCTCTGACTCGGGACGAAGTCAACAGTCGGGTCATCCACCCGCTGGAATTTGTTTCACATACCGACTCAAACCACCATGAGTATCTGTATGCGTTCTGCGAACTTTCTAAGGGCTATCGCACATTCAGAGTTGATCGGATCCTAAAAACGATGAGCGTCCAGGGTGTTGGTGCTCATTCGACTGGAGGGATCACCCCTGCAGAGCCAGAAATCAATAGAATTGTGGTTGCGATTGGCTCACGTGAACGTGACGTCGCCGAACGATTCAATCTTTCCCCTCTGAATCCCAGGCAAGACTCAACCAAGGAAGTCACCGTGGAGAGCTTTACGCCCGACTGGGCCATTCGCGAGATCATGAGTTTCGGGGGAGAGGTTGTCCTGAAATCTCCTCAAAATCTGAGGGAAGCGCTCCACCAACGCTCCATGAGGGCGCTGGGCGGATATATTTAAAATTCTGAGGTAGCGTTACCCCGTATTACTCCGTAGATATGTACCAGCCCATGAAGTAGGAGATTATTGCGATGTTCCTGAGAGAGCCTAGTCACATACTTATTCTTTTGCTTGTTCTCGTTCTCCTCTTTGGAGCTAAGCGTTTGCCAGATTCTGCTCGATCGCTTGCACGCTCATTGCGAATTTTCAAGAGTGAAATAAAGGAAATCAATGAGGATGAGAAGAAAAAGGATGGCGAAGGCCACACGGAGAAGTAATTTTGAAGGCGGCCACCACCGGCGGTCGAATGCCGCTACTCGAACATTTAAGGGAATTTCGACGTCGTACCGTCCGATCTGCCATCGTCATACTGCTCGCTTCGATCTTAGGCTGGCTCTTCTATAACCCGATTATCACTCGCTTGGCTAGACCAGTCTGCGATTTGGCGAAAGCGCAAGCTGTCAACGCCACACATTGTGGGTCTCTCTACATAAACGGCGTCCTAGGTCCGCTTAATCTTCAGATCAAGGTGGCTCTTCTCACCGGTCTGATCCTTTCTGCGCCGCTCTGGCTTTATCAAGTATGGGCATTCGTCGCGCCGGGGCTTCACCGAAAGGAGAGGCGGAATTCAATTCTCTTCATACTAAGTGCGACACCTTTCTTTGCAGCAGGAGCAACCCTTGGCTACCTCATTCTTCCCGTCGCGATTCGGGTTCTTTTTGGCTTCACGCCGCAGTCACTGACCAACTTGGTTAAGTTCGACGATTATTTGGATTTTGTTCTAAGAATTATTCTCTTGTTTGGGATGGCATTCGAACTCCCAATCTTTCTCGTTGCGCTCAATCTCATTGGCTTTATTTCCGGTAAGGCGATACTTCGCCCATGGAGGCTCTGGATTTTTGGGATCACGCTTTTCACGGCTGCCTTCACTCCAACGGGCGACCCGATGACGATGGCTCTTCTCGCAGTACCCCTTTGCGTGTTTTACTTTATGGCAGGCGGTATCGCGCTCCTTGTTGACCGACGGCGCGATAAACGTCGAACAACGGAAGGCGGTGCCGACTGATGTGGGCAGTCGTCATCAATCCAATTTCAGGACAAGGAAAAGGCGCCACATACGGAACACGGGTGATTACCTTCTTTAATGCAAGAGGGATTGACTATCGGATAGTTACGGGCGCTACGGCAAATCTCACCAGTAAGAACCTTTCAACTTTCCTCTCGCAAGAGCAAAATTGCGATGGCGTGATTGCGGTCGGAGGAGATGGGCTTGTTCACCTGGTCATTCAACAATTGGCCCAGACCAATATCCCACTTGCCGTTATTCCGGCCGGCACAGGCAATGACACATGCCGAACTCTGGGATGGCCGCTCGACAATTTGGAATTTATCCTTGAGAGTGTCTTGACAAAGGAACCTCAATACATCGACCTAGGGATAGTCGATGGAGAGTGGTTTTCCGCAATTCTTTCAACAGGTTTCGACTCCGTGGTGAATGAACGGGCCAACACCTTCAAGTGGCCGAAAGGACCGATGAAATACAATGCCGCGATTGCTCGCGAGTTGCCTGGTTTCAAGCCCCGAGAGTACGAAATTGAACTCGATGGTAGAACGTACTCAACCAGAGCAATGCTTATTGCCGTTGGGAATGGAATTTCATACGGTGGAGGAATGAAGGTCTGTCCGAGTGCGCTTCTTCATGACGGCCTCTTCGACGTCATGATTCTTCATCCAATCTCTAAAGTGGAATTTCTACGAGTTTTCCCAAAGGTCTATTCAGGGGCTCACGTCTCCCACCCGGCCGTTAAATTCTTCCGAAGCAAAAGAGTAGGCATTTCATCCAATGCAGTTGCTTATGCTGATGGGGAGAGAGTTGGGCCCTTGCCGGTTCACGCTGAATCAGTCCCGTCGGCACTCCTAGCCTGGTTGCGATGACAACTCCGGCTGCACATTATACCGAGTCGAGAAAGCGAAATGAGTCGGTTCTGACCCAAGAGTTCGCCAACACGTTCTCATTTCCCTTCGACGACTTCCAGTTAAAAGCCTGTAGGGCCGTTGAGTCAGGGAAAGGAGTTCTAGTTGCTGCTCCAACTGGGGCGGGTAAGACGGTGATTGGCGAATTTGCTGCTTTTCTCGCGATTCGTCAGGGAAAGAAATGTTTCTACACGACACCGATCAAAGCACTCTCCAACCAGAAGTATCAAGAGTTTGTTGCTCGTTTCGGCACCGAGAAGGTGGGGCTGTTGACCGGAGATACGAGCATCAACGGTGAGGCAGATATCTTAGTAATGACCACCGAGGTGCTTCGAAATATGTTGTACGCAGGTTCCAGCACACTCTCGTCATTGGGCTTTGTTGTAATGGATGAGGTTCACTATCTCGCCGATAAATTCCGTGGTGCTGTATGGGAGGAAGTCCTCATACATGTGATGGAGAGCGTTCAGGTGATTTCACTCTCGGCAACTGTTTCAAATGCTGAAGAGTTCGGCGAATGGCTCCAAGTTATCCGGGGCGATACGGAAGTAATCGTGAGCGAAGTCCGCCCAGTTCCGCTGTACCAACATGTTCTAATTGACAATAGTTTGGTGGATCTCTTTGTCGAGAATGGCCATGTGAATCCTGAAATACTCAGACGAGAACGCGAAGCCATGCGGAGGATCCGAACGCCTCGCAATCGTGGCAAGGATTTCGCCGATGGCGGTCATCGCCTCTCACGCGCGGAAATTATTGAAAAACTCGATCGCGAACGGATGCTTCCAGCAATCACTTTTATTTTTTCAAGGCTGGGCTGCGATTCAGCAGTCCGACAATGTCTTGCATCGGGGGTGAGACTCACGACATCAGATGAGCGGAAAGTAATTCGTGAGACCGCGATGCGATACACGCAAAATATCGCGGAAGAAGATTTGGACACTCTCGGTTTCCCCGAATGGATCGGTGCCCTGGAAAGAGGAATTGCAGCTCATCATGCAGGTTTACTTCCAAGCTTTAAGAATGCTGTCGAAGATCTTTTTCAGCGTGGTCTGATCAAGGCGGTCTTCGCCACCGAGACACTGGCCCTAGGTATCAACATGCCGGCACGCACAGTGGTGCTGGAGAAATTGGTCAAGTGGAACGGCGAAGCCCATGTGCCCGTGACGCCAGGGGAGTACACGCAATTGACTGGACGGGCTGGCCGACGGGGCATTGATATTGAAGGCAATGCCGTCGTTCAATGGTCACCTAATGTCGACTCCGCGATGGCCGCCAGTTTGGCATCAACTCGCACCTACCCGTTACGTTCTTCTTTCACTCCTACCTACAACATGGCCATAAATCTCATCTCCCGATTCGGCCGCGAACGAGCTCGAGGCTCGTTGGAATCGTCCTTTGCTCAATTTCAAGCCGACCGTGCGGTTGTAGGACTGACGCGCCAGGTGCATAAGAACGAGGAGGCTATTGCCGAGTTCGATGAAGTTTCACAGTGCCACTTGGGCGACTTTAGAAGGTACGCAGCACTCCGGAGCGAAATCAAAGAGACGGAGACTTTACTTTCTCATCGTCAGGCAAAACGCGGCTTTGATCCACGTCAGAGAGCGCACTTGGAAGGAGAGCTGGTCGATCTTCGCAAGGCAATGCGGAATCATCCTTCCCACTCATGCAATGATCGTGAGGCGCACGCCCGAATTGCCGAACGTGCATCTCGACTTCGAAAGGAGAATATTGGACTTCTCTCGCGAGTGGAGAATCGCACACACGTCATTGCACGCACGTTCGACCATGTATGCGATGTGCTTACCGAACTTGGGTACATTCAAGAAGAGAAAACTCTTCCTCAGGGTCATATCCTCGCCAAAATATACACAGAATCGGATCTTCTGCTCTCGGAGGCAATTCGGGAAGACCTTTTCGATCATCTCTCCGCTTCCGAATTGCTCAGCGTCCTTTCCAGCGTGATTTTTCAAGGCCGAACTTCGCAGACACAGGCACCACGAATTCCCACTGGAAGCGTCCAAACTGCATTGGCGGAAATTACCCGACTATGGGCGAAGCTGGAAGTAATTGAGAATGCCCACCAAGTCACGACGCAGCGCGAACCTGACTTTGGATTCTGTTGGATTTCTTTTCGATGGGCCAACGGACATTCTCTGCAAAGCGTCCTTAAAGATTCAGATCTTTCAGTTGGTGACTTTGTCAGATCTGCCAAACAACTTATAGATCTACTACAACAGGTATCAGTGGCGAGTGAGAAATTACGTCCGAAATGC
This sequence comes from Candidatus Nanopelagicaceae bacterium, assembly GCA_041659345.1. Classification (GTDB taxonomy): domain Bacteria; phylum Actinomycetota; class Actinomycetes; order Nanopelagicales; family Nanopelagicaceae; genus QYPT01. Next base: position 6,816 of record JBAZYI010000053.1, read on the forward strand.
CTCGAGGCAATGAAGAAGTTGGATCGAGGGGTAGTGGCGTATATGGTGAATGAATCATGACATTGATGCTTATAGATAGTGCCTCACTCTGGTATCGCGCCTACTACGGAATGCCCGACACCTTGGTCGCACCGGATGGGACTCCGGTCAACGCCATCCGTGGGTATTTGGACATGACTGCACGTTTGATTGGGATGTACAGACCAGAGCGACTAGTCGCCTGCATTGAAGGGGATTGGCGTCCAAGCTGGCGCGTTTCGCTTTTTCCTGATTACAAAGCCAATCGAGTCGATGTGGCTAGTGGTGCAGAAGAAGAGGAGCCAGAGACGCTCACTCCACAAATTCCAATCCTGCTCGATATTTTGGACGCCATTGGATTTCCCGTAATCGGTGTCGATGATTTTGAAGCCGACGATGTCATGGCATCTTTCGCCGTACAGCATGAAGGTCCGACGAGGATTGTTACCGGCGATCGAGATCTCTTTCAGATGGTTGATGACGCGCGCGACGTGGCGGTTGTCTATCTTGCTAAAGGACTTTCGGCCCATGAATTTGTCAACCATAAATGGGTGCAAGAGAAGTATGAAATCCCCGGAGATCGATATGGACTTTTTGCGATGTTTCGTGGCGATCCCTCAGACGGATTGCCTGGAGTGAAAGGAATCGGAGCGAAGGGTGCGGCGCTCATTGCAAATCACTTTGCAGATGTACATGAAGTGATTACTGGAGCTGAGGGAGAACATCCGGCGCTGTCACCGGCACTGGTCAAAAAGATTCTAGCTGGACGCGATTACTTAGCAATTGCACCAACCTTGGTTCAGTGCGCGACGGATATTTCACTCCCGCAGGTCCCACTCGAACTTCCCAAGCGACCTAAGGATTCTAAGGCACTCAAGAAACTGCAGGAACAGTACGGACTTGGCACAAGCATTGAGAGAATGATCTCGGCTTTGCAGTGGTGATTCTCCAAGCGCTGATCGCGGGCTTACTCATGTACGCCTCGTTTGCGCCCCTTGCTCTCTGGTGGTGTGCTCCGATTGCCCTAGCACTTCTCATTCATCTTCTGTACCAACCACAACTATCACGTCGACTAATCTCCGTTGCGGTTTTCGCAACCGCATTCTTTGCCCCTCTTCTATCGTGGACTAATACTTATGTCGGAAATGTCCCTTGGATAATTCTCACGCTTCTCCAAATCGCTTTACTGACACCGCTTGGTTTACTCCATCTGCAAAGATCAAAACCGTGGCTGCTTCTTCTCTTTCCATCTTTCTGGATTCTCATCGAACTTATTCGAACTAGATTTCCATTCGGTGGATTTGGGTGGGGGAGGGTGGCATTTAGTCAACCAGATGCACCATACGCGCTTGTCGCAAAATTAGGCGGAGTTCCACTGCTGAGCTTTGTCGTCGCCCTCATTGGCGTCGCACTTTATCTAATGGTGGTTGATCGTAAATTGAAAGCGCTCTGGTTGGTAATTCTCATCGTTTTTCCAACTATCTACCTACTGTCCACCGCGACCAGTGAAAAGCGTGATTTCAGTTTTGTTGCAGTCCAAGGGGGAGTGCCTCAGCTTGGACTTGAGTTCAACGCTCGCGCAACCGCTGTCTTTGAAAATCACCTTAGGGTGACCCGAACATATTTGGCTCAACGTAATGGGAGTCCGGATGTGATTTTGTGGCCTGAAAATTCAGTGGACGTGGACCCATTCCGAACCCCTTTTGTAAAGGAGCAAATTCAGGCTTTAGTTGACGAATATTCAACTCCTTTGGTCCTCGGGGCAGTCTTAGAAGTTGGAGGAAAATTCCACAATGCTTCAATGCTTTGGATGCCCAAAACGGGTCCCAGTTCGATTTACATCAAACAGCATTTGACCCCGTTTGGGGAATATATTCCCCTGCGCACCATTGCAGAATTCGTTTCCCCTTATGCAAAGAATGTTGCGGGATTTCTGCCGGGAAATGAAATCGTCTTACATCACGTAGGAAGGGCTTTCCTTGCGCCAATTATTTGTTTCGAACTTCTCGACGATCAAGTCGGGCGCGAAATGGGCAAACGTTCAAATGCTTTAGTAATTCAGACAAATAGTGCAACTTTTGGGAATTCTCCTGAAAGTGAACAGCAACTTCAGATTTCACGAATTCGTTCGATTGAACATCAAAGGTATGCAGTAAGTATTTCCACTTCCGGCGTGAGTGCACTCATCGATCCACGTGGAAAAGTGTCTCAACATCGTGGAATCGATCAATCCGCAGTCATTGACTCTTCCATCGCACTTATGAACTCGGTCACGCCATCAGACAAATATGGTCAGCAGGTCGAACTAGCCTTAATCTTCTTACCTGTAGTACTTATTTTCGTATTTTCGCGTCGGGGGGTGAAATGAGGATCCTCGTCATTATTCCGACCTACAATGAAGTCCAGAGCATATGTTCGGTCGTTAATGGGGTGTTATCGCTGCCTTTTGATCTCCACCTTCTAGTCGTCGATGACAACTCACCAGATGGGACATCGCAGGCTGTGAAAGAGTTGAATTCCGACCGGGTCCATGTCCTTGATCGAACCGAGAAATCCGGACTAGGTGCCGCCTACCGGGCAGGCTTTCAATGGGGTCTACGGGATTCCACTTTCACTCATTTTGTAACGATGGATGGCGATGGATCCCACCGTTGGCTCGATCTGCCTCGGCTGATTGAGCGCGGTAAAAACGCAGATGTAGTCATGGGAACACGCTGGATGCCAGGCGGTGCCGTCGAGAACTGGCCCAAATATCGACAATTTATCTCCCGAATCGGCACTTCTTATGCCCGTTGGGCGCTCAGAATGCCCCTTGATGACCTCACGGGCGGTTTTAGGGTCTATTCAGCGCACCTACTGAAGAGAATTAAGATCGAATCGATCACCTCAGATGGCTATTGCTTTCAAATAGAAATGGTGCGAGCTGCCCACGCTGGCGATGGAACATTCGCACAGGAACCGATCACCTTTGTTGAAAGGGAGCTTGGAAAATCCAAGATGAGCAAACGGATAGTGGTGGAAGCTTTAACCAAAGTAACCCGCTGGGCGGTTGAATCTCGCGTACGAAATAACGCCGATAAGTTACATTATGTTAAGTAAAGATATAGAACCAGACTTTCTCGTTACTGGTACTCCTCCATCGGTGGGCAGGCGCAGATAAGGTTCCGGTCCCCGTAGGCCCCATCGATACGTCCGACTGTTGGCCAGTATTTGCCCCGTCGGCCGATGATTTCGCCCAGGGCGAGTCCTTGCGGGAATGCCGCCAACTCACGCGTATACGGGTGGTTCCAGTCCGTGGAAGTCATCTTCTCGGCCGTGTGTGGAGCACTCCGAAGCGGTGAATTATCGCTAGTGTAGGTGCCATCACCGACGGCCTGGATCTCTCTATAAATCGAGATCATTGCCTCGATAAAGCGGTCCAATTCGACAATATCTTCGCTCTCGGTCGGTTCGACCATCAAAGTTCCCGACACCGGGAAACTCATTGTTGGAGCGTGGAAGCCGTAATCCATGAGCCGTTTGGCCACATCATCAACGGTCACACCCGTCTCTTTGGTGATCTCGCGCAGGTCCAAAATGCATTCATGTGCGACCAAGCCCGCTGCCCCACTGTAGAGAACG
>JBAZYI010000054.1:0-10229 GCA_041659345.1 Candidatus Nanopelagicaceae bacterium
AAGAAGAAGTAATTTTTTATATCTTTTCGAGGGCGGGACTGACCATTGGTCGGTTCCGCTCTTGTTTTTAGAGGCAGTTCTTTCCTTTCAGGGAAATGGATGCGAACCAGTACTCTTACATGGTGCACGCATTGACATACTCACCCCCGGTTGGCTCTCCGTTAGGCACTAACCGGGCATTTAAGATCTGCACTCGGATTGGTATTCCGATCTTGAGGGCGATTGCTAAACGGAGTTGGAAGGGCCAGGAGAATATTCCGCAGACTGGCGCAGCAATCGTCATCAGCAATCACATGTCCTATGCTGACGTTCTATTTCTTGCACAATTTCTCTATGTCAACGGCAGAGCGCCGCGTTTTATAGGCAAGAGATCCGTTTTTAATCTTCCCGTCATTGGTCGGATACTTCGCGCCGCTGGACAGATCCCCGTAGATAGAGAGACCGCGCAAGCGGGAAAGGCGCTGGATAGCGCGATTGCGGCAATCCGAGCCGGTCATCTGATTGGCATTTATCCCGAGGGCACCCTGACTCGAGATGAGAATCTCTGGCCCATGGTTGCAAAGACCGGTGCTGCTCGTCTGGCCATTCTCACGCAGGCGCCAGTCATACCCGTTGCGGCTTGGGGTCCACAGAAGGTTCTACCCCGGTACAGCAAGCGAGTTCATTTCTGGCCCCGAACGAAGGTGACCATGCACGCTGGAAAGGCGCTTGACCTCTCACCTTGGTACGGAAAAGCGGAAGACCAGAATGCGCTCATAGAGGCGACGGCATTCATCATGAAAGCTCTCACAGCGATGCTGGAAGAGATTCGCGGCGAAAGTGCGCCACAGATTCCATTGGATTCGCGCGCGGCAGGATTACCCCGAACCGGCAACTTTAAGAAGGCAAAGAAAGTATGAGTCAGATAACCGTTTTAGGGGCTGGAGCCTGGGCAACCACTCTGGCGCAAGTACTCACTGATGCTGGCAACAATGTTCTGCTCTGGGGGCGCAACCCGGCTGTTGTTCAGGAAATCAACCAATTCCACACCAACACGGGCTATCTGCCCGGCATCATTGTGCCGGCGCTGCTCCGTGCCACCAACGATGTCAACGAGGCGTTTGCACATTCTAAGACGTACGTCCTGGCCATCCCAGCCCAGAGCTTGCGCCCTCGACTGGAGGAGTGGCGCAGCGCAATTGGGTCAGATGCCATAATCATCAGCACTCTCAAAGGCGTTGAAGTCTCGACCCACATGCGAATGACCGAAGTTATTGAAGAAGTGTTAGATGTTAATCCGTCAAATATCGCGATCATTACTGGCCCCAACCTTTCTAGCGAACTTGCGCTGCGCCAACCAGCCGGTGCTGTCGCGGCAGCTCCCACCGAAGAGTTGGCCCACCACATTCAAAATCTTTTCTCCACCCCTTACTACCGCGTCTATACATCCCTGGATGTCATTGGTTGCGAACTGGCAGGCGCGGTGAAGAGTGTCATTGCATTAGGAGTTGGAATGGCAGTCGGTCTGGGTTTGGGTGAGAACACGCAGGCCATGTTGATCACGCGCGGACTCAATGAGGTTGCCCGACTTGGTGCAGCGCATGGTGCCGATCCTCTAAGTGCGGCGGGGCTTGCCGGTATGGGCGATCTCGTTGCTTCCTGCTCTTCGCCTCTCTCGCGTAACCGAGCATTTGGTGAAGCATTGGGTCGCGGCGGAACGATGGCATACGCGATTGATCACGAACCCCGAACGGTTGAGGGCGTAGCCTCTGCAGGTGCAGTAGTTGAATTGGCTCACCGCGTAGGAGTGGAGGTTCCAGTGATCGAAGCAGTGGCAGATGTCGTCGCTGGTTTCATTTCACCGGCGCAGGCTCTCGAGCGGTTGATGGAGATCAGCATCCATTCAGAGAATTTTATCAAATGAACAAAATAGTCGTCGGAATTCTCTGCGGGGGCCGCAGCAGCGAACACGAAATATCTTGCATCTCAACCGGAGGAATTCTCGCGGCAATAGACCGCGAACGGTATGAGCCGGTTGTCATCGGAATTACTCGAACAGCAGGACGCTGGATTCTTATCCCTGAGGAGTATCCACTTGCAATCGTGGATGGAGTACTTCCGACGGTTCCAGAAGATGGGGTAGAAGTAAATACGAATATTTCTGGTTTCACTGCGAATGGGAAGCCACTTCACCTTGACCTGATTTTCCCAATGTTGCACGGGCCTTACGGAGAAGACGGAACAATCCAAGGGTTCTGCGAAATTGCGAATATTCCATACGTCGGAAGCGGAGTGCTTGCATCGGCAGCAGGAATGGATAAGTCTTTTGCAAAAACAGTCTTTAGCGCGCACGGAATGAAGATCGCTGAAGGAACTGTGATTACCACCGAACAATGGAGAGATAAGCGCGCCGCTTGCGAAGCCTTGCTCTCGGGATTTAGCTATCCACTTTTTGTAAAGCCTGCCCGCGGCGGTTCGAGTCGTGGCACTACTAAAGTCAAATCTGTTGCCGCACTCTCCGCCGCGATTGACGAAGCACATAGCTATGATCGCAAGGCGATGATTGAGGAGATGGTGCCAGGTCGCGAGATTGAATGCGCGGTCCTTGAAGTGAATGGCGAAGTGAAGACTTCACTGCCGGGTGAAATTATTATCGATGAGAGATATGAGTTCTACGATTTCCAAGCCAAGTATTTAGATGATGGAACACGTGCTCAGGTCCCAGCCAATATCCCTGCAGAAGCAATTCAGGAGATACAACGCCTGGCGGCCCTGGCTTTCACATCCCTTGGTTGCGCGGGACTTGCGCGGGTGGATTTCTTTTACCGGCCAGATGGACAAGTTGTGATTAATGAATTGAATACGATGCCTGGGTTTACACCGACTTCGGTTTTCCCAACTCTCTGGGCGGAAAGAGGCGTGACGTATTCACAAATAATTCACGAACTGATTAAGGGCGCCCTTACGCGCAAAAATGGCGTTCTTGGAAATTAAACCTGGAAATTAATAACTAGTTACAGGGCAGGTCAGTGTCCGTGTAATACCTGCAACAGCTTGGACCTTTGACAAAATAACGCGGCCGAACTCTTCCATGCTGGGTGCCTCTGCGCGCATGATGACGTCGTATGGACCAGTGACACCTTCGGCGAGTGTGACTCCAGAAATTGCAGAGACTGCGTGCGCGACACTTGTTGCTTTCCCGACCTCGGTTTGGATCAAGATGTAGGCCTGTACTGACATGGGGCAACCTTTCGTTGAACTATCTTCTAGGCGACGCTACCGCATTTATGAAGCCCGCGGCAGAGGCATTTTTCGGCGTAGGCTGATGGGGTGGAGTTTACTGAGACCGAGGTCATTGAAGAGTTAAGGACCATTTTCACTCATACAGATTCTCGAGTACTCGTCGGTATTGGTGATGATGCTGCGGTCGTATCAACTCCTGCAAGCAAAATTGCAATTACGACCGATATGGCCGTTGAGAATGTGCATTTTCGACGCGAATGGGCGACTGCAGAAGAAATCGGGATGAAAGTTACAGCTGCAAATTTGGCTGACATTTACTCGATGGGAGCCACCCCCGAACACTTAGTCGTTGCGGTCGCCCTGACCGGTGAGGAGAGCATGGCGTGGATCAAGGAAATGGCTCACGGTATCGAGAGCGAAGCGCAAAAGTGTGACGTACGGATCATTGGGGGCGACGTAGTCCGCGGCCCGGTAGTAACAATTTCAATCACCGCTTTCGGCGAAGTTAAAGAGCCGATACTTCGCTCCGGAGCACGCGTTGGCGACACAATTGTGATCACTAATCTTCCCGGCTGGTCTGCAGCTGGACTCTTCCTCCTTGCAAAGAAAGTGAATGTCAGCGCGGTTCATCCTGCTCTCGCCGTAGAACGTGCTCTCGCACAATTCCGAGCCCCGTTAGTTCTGTATACGGATGCCGCTGCGCTCAAGGGTGCACATGCTATGTCGGATACGAGTGATGGGCTGCTTACCCAGGGATTACAAATGGCCGACGCATCGGGTGTGAGGTTTCAGATTGAAGCATCTCTCCTTGCGAAGCATCCTGATTTTGAGGACTTATCTGCTCTGGCCAATGCAGTAGGTGCCGACGTCTGGGATTGGATCGGTGCAGGCGGCGAGGATCACGCATTCCTTGCAACTGGGCTTGACTTACCAGCCTATGAAATAGGAGTGGTGACTGCTGGATCTGGGATCGAACTCATGGGTGTATCAAAAACCCCGCAGGGCTTCACACACTTTAGTTAGAAAAGGTAATTAACGACTAACTTTGCCAGCCTTGAGGCATGAGGTGCAGACATTCTGACGCTTGGATGTGCCGCCAACGAGGGTGCGCACGCGCTGAATGTTGGGATTCCAGCGGCGGCGGGTTTTTACCTCAGAGTGCGAGACGTTATTGCCAAAGCTGGGGCCTTTGCCACAGATATCGCAGTTTGCAGCCATCGTCGTACTCCTTATATATCCGGTTATATATCCTGGTCTCGAATCCGTAATCCGAACCCTCATGAACGGGCGTAAGGGTACCGCCTACCCACTAGGTGAGGCGAATCGAGGCATCTGGGGAGCCAATGAGTAGCAGTTTGGAGGGGAATAAGGGGTAGCACTCACCAGGTCTACGCGTGAAATCCCTCTCGTGAGGGTTGCCACAGCGTGGAAGCGGGTAGGGAAAAACTAATTCGCGCAGAATGGGAGGTGTCATTTTTAGTTTTTCAACTAGATACTTAGGCAGAAGGAGAGAAGCATGAACGCCCTCGATCTGGCCCGTTGGCAATTTGCAATCACCACGGTCTATCACTTCCTCTTTGTCCCGATCACAATTGGCATGGCTTTCCTTGTGGCTGGACTCCAGACAGCCTGGTTTCGGACGCAGAAACTCAAGTACCTGAGGGCTACCAAGTTCTTTGGAAAACTATTCCTCATCAACTTTGCCATTGGCGTGGTCACAGGAATCGTTCAGGAATTTCAATTTGGAATGAACTGGTCCTCCTACAGTCGATTTGTTGGAGACATATTCGGAGCGCCGCTTGCCATTGAAGGATTACTCGCATTCTTCCTAGAGAGTACTTTCCTTGGGCTATGGATATTTGGTTGGGATAGATTGCCGAAGAAACTCCACCTTGCCACTATATGGTTGGCAGCAAGCGGAACGATTTTTTCTGCCTACTTCATTCTTGCCGCGAATTCCTGGATGCAGCATCCAGTCGGATACGTGCTCAACGAAACTAAGGGCCGAGCCGAACTCACAAATATTTTTGACGTCCTAACACAGAAGACTGCGCTCGTTACTTTCTTCCATACAATTCCATCGGCAGCATTTAGTGGCGCCGCGTTTATAGCTGGCATCTCTGCCTGGCTGATCATTAAGAAAAAAGATATTGAGATGTCGCGCGGAACTCTCAAACTGGGTTTGATAACAATGATTATCAGTTTTATATTCGTTGGAATCTCTGGCGATCTCACTTCACGAGTCATGACAGAGCAGCAACCCATGAAGATGGCCGCTGCTGAAGCGCTCTATGACACAACGTCTTCTGCGCCATTCTCATTACTTACTATCGGCAGTCTCGATGGCTCGCGTTCTGTTTTCCAGATTGATATTCCCTCAGTCCTATCATTTCTCTCAACTGGAGATTTCAAAGGTGTTGTCGAAGGTGTCAATGACCTCCAGGCAAAATACGAAAGCCAGTACGGCCCTGGTGACTACAAGCCGAATATCCCGCTTGCATACTGGTCATTTAGATTGATGATTGGTTTCGGATTTATCGGAGTGTTCTTTGCACTTCTTGCTCTCTGGCAGATGAGAAGGGGACAAGTTCCGCGGGGCAGATGGTTTGCTCCAGCGATGATCTCCCTTCCCTTTATTCCGTTGCTGGCCATTTCCTTTGGTTGGATCTTCACCGAGACAGCCCGCCAGCCGTGGGCAGTTTTCGGCCTTATCAAAACTGCTGATGGTGTCAGTACGGTTGTTTCCGCCGGAGCGGTGCTTTTCACAATGATTGCATTCACCCTTCTTTATGGCGTTCTCGCCGTCATCGAAGTCGGATTGATCTTGAAGACGGTTCAGATCGGTCCTCGCGCCGAAGTCGATCATGACATTTCCACCATCGGGGGATCCGATGAACGCCCACTAGTGATGTCCTACTAGGTCAGAAGGAGAGGAGAAATAAAATGACATTTCAAACAGTATGGTTTCTTTTAATTGCAGTTCTCTGGATCGGATACTTCGTTTTAGAAGGTTTTGACTTTGGTGTTGGCGTTCTACTTCCATTTGTTTCGAAAGACGAAGCGGATCGACGTGCAGTTCTTACTACTCTTGGACCAGTCTGGGATGGCAATGAAGTCTGGTTACTTGTGGCAGGTGGAGCGACATTTGCTGCCTTTCCGGAGTGGTATGCGACTTTGTTTAGTGGGTTCTATCTCCCGCTCTTCCTCATCCTCGTCGCACTGATAGTGCGGGGAGTCTCATTTGAATACCGGAGTAAGTATGGCAAGCCCGAGTGGCGCAAACGTTGGGACATTGCGATCTTCTTTGGGAGTGCGATCCCAGCGTTTCTTTGGGGGGTTGCATTTGCAAACATCGTGAGAGGTGTACCTCTGGAGCGATCCGCCGCCGGTTCGATCGAATACGTCGGAGGATTCTTCAATCTCCTCAACCCCTATGCCCTTCTCGGGGGAGTTGTGACGCTTACAGTCTTTCTCACACACGGAGCTCATTTCCTCGCTCTCAAAACTGCGGGAGAAATCCGCGTTCGCGCACATAGCCTGGCAGTGAAATTGGGACTCGTTGCGGCAGTATCTGCGGTCGCCTTCTTGCTCTGGAGCAATTTGATGCTAGAGAGCGTAAACGCCAAATTCCTTATCCTCTCGGTTGTGACTGCACTTCTCTGGGTGATCGCAATCGGTGCCAATGTAAAGGCGCGTGAGGGCTGGGCGTTTATTTGTTCATCACTGGCAATTGCCACCTTCGTGAGCGGACTCTTCTCTGCGCTTTATCCGCGTGTCATGCCAAGTTCGAGGGGCGCGCAATTCGACCTCACTATTACCAACGCTTCCAGCACGGACTACACGCTGAAAGTGATGACAATTGTCGCGGTACTTATGACGCCGATTGTTCTCCTCTATCAGGGCTGGACGTACTGGGTATTTAGAAAGCGAGTGAGCGCGTCGCAGATCTCTCGTCCCGAGCAAGGAGTTCTCGATACATTGCACCTGTGAAATCGGAACTGCGACTACTTCTATCGCGTAGCCGCACGTTCGTCGCTCTCATCGGGCTCGCCGCAATATTTTGGTCCGCCATGGTTCTGGCAAATGCCTACCTCATTTCCGAAATCATCATTCGCATCATCCACCATCGGTCATCGGTTACCCTCATCATTGCAATGGGATGCCTCTGGTTATTTCGTGCACTTTTCCAATCGGGATTTGATTATTACTGCAGTACTAAGGCGATCCGCATTAAAAGTGAACTTAGAGGAGAAACCACCGCCCAAGTCGGCAATTTCAACGCAGTTTCCTCTTCAGAATTGAGCAATGTACTGATCAAGGGTCTTAACAGCCTGGACATTTACATCGGCCGCTTTATTCCCCAACTGGTCTTTGCCACCGTCACTCCAGTCGTTGTAATGATCGCCATATTTAATCAAGACATCCTCGCCGGTGTAATTGCCCTGCTGACCCTGCCGCTAATACCCGTATTCGGTGCACTCATCGGGCGGTATTCAGCAGATGCCGTCAACAAGAAGTGGCGCACCCTCGGAACGCTCTCCAAGTACTTTGAAGATTCGATGCGTGGCTTTGCGACCTTGAAGATTTTTGGTCGCACGCAGAGTCAAGGAAAGCGAATTGAAGAGATGGGCGACCGTTACACCGCTGAGACCATGAAGGTCCTAAGAATCTCCTTCCTCTCAGCTTTTGCGCTGGAGTTAGTTGCCACGATCTCTGTGGCAGTGGTGGCAGTTTCTATCGGTTTGCGACTGGTCTCTGGCTCGATTGGCTTTCACTCGGCTCTTCTTGTTCTACTCCTTGCGCCAGAGGTGTACTTCCCGGTACGAAATGCCGCGTCCCTTTTCCACGCATCCCAAGACGGTACTGAAGCATTAAAGAATCTGGCTGCAATCGATTCTGAAGAAATCCATCTCTCTTCACCAGTTTCACTGAGAATCAACCTGAAAGATATGAAGTCAATTTCGTGGGGCGATTGGTCACTCCCTTGGAGTGCGGCCGAAGAGATGGTGGTCCCGTCAACGAGAATCCAGCGAGGGGAGATGCTCTTTCTCATTGGAGAATCAGGAGTAGGTAAGACCACATTTGCTCTCAATCTCCTTGGTGTCACCTTTAACGCGGCAATAAAGATTGAAGGTCCTGACGGGCTCCATCAACTCACTTTCGAGATGCGGGATGAGTGGCAGAAACTCATCGGATGGATTCCCCAGAATCCCCAATTGGCCAGCGGCAGCGTACGGGATCAATTCACTCTGTTGAATGTGGCTATCACTGATGCCGAGATTGCAACCGCCTTGAGGAGCGCTGGCCTATCCCTGGACGACTTGCCTCAGGGATTGGACACACACATTGGACGGGGCGGTGAAAGTTCACACGCCGCATCTGGTGGGCAAGTTCGTCGGATTGCAGTTGCGAGAGCCTTAATCCGAAAACCCATTGTCATCATTGCTGACGAGCCGACTGCGGATCTGGATGATTCGAGCGCAAAAATCGTGATGGATCTTCTCCGTGGCGCACAGAGCGCTGGCGCAATAGTGATCTGCATTACTCACGATCTTTCATTGCCACTGAAAAACGAGTGGATAAGAGAAATAGTCAGGCACTCACTATGAAGCGCGCAATTCCTTATCTACTTGGTGCGAGTGTCTATATTGCCGGCATTGGTCTCACAATCACGAGCGCGTGGTTGATTACTACTGCTTCGTTTGCGCCGCCCATCATGACTCTGGGTGTGGCCATAGTGGGTGTTCGGTTCTTTGGTATCTCTCGATCTGTTGCGCGATATTTCGAGAGATTGACAAGCCATCGAAGGGTTTTTGATCAACTTACGGATCTGCGCGTTCGACTCTACGAATCATTCACATCTAATCCAATTGCACTTGTGCGCGATTTTGGCAATGGCAAACTCGTAAAGAGAATTGTCGACGATGTGGAGCGGTCCCAAGAGTATCAATTGAGAATTACTCTGCCCCACATTGCTGCGCTCGTTTCACTTCTGGTGGGTGTGGGTCTTGGGCTCTGGATAAATCCCACCTCCGTTTTTATTACAGTACCGACCTGCTTACTGCTTCTCTTTCTTCTTCCAGAGCGGTTGAAGAAATCTTCTGAAGTAATCGCTCGTCGGATTGAAGATCTGGAAAGTGAATATGCATCTTCAATAGAGCAGGCGGCTCATGGAATCGCTGAAGCGCAGCTCTATGGGTACTTGAATGAGAGACTCGGAAGGACTAAGGAAGCAGAATTAAAGATTGCTCACGAGGAACTCACTCTCCTAAAAGTAACGCGCCTCTACCAATTTCTCTGTACCACCTTCATCGGCTTTTCCACCGTGGGACTCACGCTCATTGCATATAGTGCAGGGGAGAAGGTTCCGGCTGTTCAAATTTCAATGCTGGTGTTTTTGCCTCTTGTCATGTTCGAGGCCGTCACAGCGTGGTATCCGAACCTGTACACGGCTGGGAAATTGCTCCTGGCTAGGCATGAGGTGAATTCTCTCATTGATGGCGTTGAGCACCACGCTCTGCCTACCGTGAGATTGGAATCGGATGTTGAGGACTTGATTCTCCGTAACGTACGTGTGAGTTGGGACCAAGAAGAGAGATTCATGGATCCAATCTCCTTTCACGTGAAAAGTGGTGACTGCCTCGTTATTCGCGGCCGAAGTGGGAGCGGTAAATCAACGCTAGCTCTCGCACTCCTAGGATTGCTTGATTATGAAGGCGAAATACTTCTTAATGGTCACGAACTACGATCAATCGCTGATATTTCATCGCGCATCTCTGGAGTCATTCAGAGCGGGCATATCTTCAATACGACTCTGCGCGAGAACTTGAAGATCGCATCGCCAAGTGCTACAGATTCCCAACTTCTTGAAGTTCTTACTCTCGTCGAACTTGATTCCTTGCTCGTTGAAATGGGAAGCGGACTTGAAACTATTCTTGGAGAGATTGGAAGAGCGTTATCTGGAGGGGAAATTAAGAGACTCAATCTGGCTCGTGCACTTCTCTCGC
>JBAZYI010000055.1:0-9972 GCA_041659345.1 Candidatus Nanopelagicaceae bacterium
CCCCGAGCTCGGCGAAAGTTGTTGTGGTCTCTTCATTGGGCTTGTGTTTCAGTGCCTCAGATGAACTCAGTTGTTCTACGTCTACCAAATATGTATCGTCAGCACCGAAATCTTCGCTATAGCCGCTGCTTGAGTGGGATGGTGAATGAGAATTGGAATGTGATGCAAAAGTGTTCTTTGATCGCGAAGTCGTTGCGCGGTTGAAAGTACGGTTATTTGGCGTAGCAGTTCCACTATGGGCGCTGCGAGTTGGAGCAGTGGTGCGCTTTCCACCGGGGATGAACTTGACGCGCTTCTGTGGTTCAAAATTGGGACGGCCGTCTCCGCGGGCAACCTCGGCGATGCGGGCATCACGGCGTGTGGTTGGACGGGTATCTGGACGGGTTGCGGGGCGTTCTTCGCGACGGGCAGGTGCGTACTTTGAATTGCGTGGCGCAGATCGGAATTCGCCTCTCTCGGTGCGAGGAGCCGGGCTGCGGAATTCTTCGCGCCGCTCAGATCCCTCAGTTGGGGCGGTGGCGCGAGACTCGGCGAAGCGCTTGGCACGCTCTAGTGAGCGAGGGTTGTTCTTGAGGCGCTTGCTCGGGGTGTTTGTGGACCCAGGCTTGCCGCCCTTTGCAAAGGCGGGCTTTCCCGACTTTGCATAGGCAGGCTTGGATGAAGATTTAGCCGGCCTCTCTACAGAATCCGTGGCAGAGGTACGGGTAATCGGGGTGGCGGCAGTCCCCTTGCGATGAGGCTTGGGGGATTTCGCGCGCACAGGAGTTTTAGAGCGTGGTTGTAATGACATGTTTTAGCTATACCAATCGAGACGACAAGCGCGTCTCGGTACGACTGGCCAATTTCAAGCATTTATGCAGTGGATCTGGGCCTGTCGGGTGGTGATAAGACTCGCAAGTAAGCGCAAATACTGCGCTTTAAGGGAAGAAATCACTGCTCCGGTTGGAGCAACGAGGGCAATCTTACCGTGGATTGCGGCTGTGGATTACCAGGGGTGACTTGTCGGCGGGGACCTCTAGGAATGAGACATGGAAAATCATTTGCTGGAAATTGTGCCGACCGTCCATTTGCATAAGTCTAAATTTCGGTCTAGATTTAGCGCGATAGGAAGGGAGGAAAAAGTGGATGAAATCTTCACCAAACTTACGATCACAATTTCGGAGTTCAAGAAGAATCCGAATGAAGTTGTCAAGAAGGCTAAACACAAACCCTTTGCTGTACTAACAAATAACAAGGCCAGTTTTTATGTGATGTCGCCTGAGTATTACGACGCGTTATTGGAAAAGATCTGGGAGCTGGAGATAACCCCCGAGATAAAGAGACGATTGGCAAGTAAAGAAAAATCAAGAATTGTCACTTTAGAAGAACTTCGGAATATGTGACCCAAATGTACGTACTGAGATTTCATGAAAGTGCAGAAAGGGAATGGCTAGGGCTTGATAAAGGGGTCAGGGATCGGTTCCTAAAAGTTATACAGCGACGGCTTGCCGAACCTCGAGTGTCAAGCGCCGAACTCAGTTCAGACCTTAAAGGGTTATACAAAATCAAGTTGCAAAAATCTGGACATCGCCTGATATATGAAGTGTTTGATGATGAGTTAGTGGTTCTAGTAATTGCCGTGGGCAAACATGGGAAATTTGATGTCTATCGCATCGCCGCCGAGCGACTCGATTAGAGTGTTAAGCAGGTGGGTTTGTTGCCAGCGAGCTCATTGACCAAGAAGTCGCCTTCGATATTCATAGATATGTGAGTCGGGTCGGAGGGTTGGACGGCTAAAATCCAAGAGTGAAAACCCCTGCAGTT
This sequence comes from Candidatus Nanopelagicaceae bacterium, assembly GCA_041659345.1. Lineage (GTDB taxonomy): Bacteria > Actinomycetota > Actinomycetes > Nanopelagicales > Nanopelagicaceae > QYPT01. The sequence continues at coordinate 1,804 of JBAZYI010000055.1, forward strand.
CCAGCCATCAATGTCGCTAAGCGCATTGTTGGGCGTCGGGACTCAGTTTCCGTTCTGGCCCGGAAGAACATTCGAGATTCCCTGGTCTCCGTTGCAGGACTTATCGGCTGTCCGGTGCGCGATGACGAAGGACGCGACTTGGGAAAACTTGTAGACATTGTCGTACGTCATGGCGAGGAAACATATCCCGCCGTTTCCGGGCTTATTGTCAAAGTGGGAGCGCGCAAATCTTTTATTGATGGCGCAAGAATTTCGAGATTAACCAAGGATGAAATCCGCCTTTCGTCGACAAGAATTAATCTCAAGGAATACACGCGACGTTCTGGTGAGTCTTTATTGGACGCAGATGTCATCGATCATCAGATCGTTGATGTAAATGGACTCCGTGTTGTCCGGTCTGCAGATCTGTATTTAGCTCCCCTTGATCGAGAGATTCGATTAGTGGGCGTGGATGTTTCCTTTGTTTCATTCTTGCGTCGCATCTTTCCTGGGACTTTACGTCGCCGACCGACACCAGAGCGCGTAGTCGATTGGGCGACTGTCGCATCGCTCACCGATAGCGCCGGGCAAGTGCGCACGTCTGGCCCACGATCAGCGCTCGCCCAACTGCGCCCTGCTGACTTGGCGGACTTAATTGAGGACTTAGTAGGTCGCGAGCAGAATGCATTGATCGAATTGCTCGATCCAAATCTTGCCGCTGATGTACTTGAAGAGATGGAAGATGACGATCTACAGGGACTTCTTCGTGGATTGCCTGCCGAACGTGCTGCGCAACTGCTTGCGCTTATGGAGCCGGATGAGAGTGCCGAAGTATTGCGAGATCTGGATGACGAACACAGAGAAAGCATTCTGAATTCGATGACGGTGGAGACGGCGAAAACACTTCGACAGTTGGTTGCATTCGACGAGGAGCTTGCTGGCGGCGTAATGACGACACATATGGTGATCTGCCACCAGACGGACACAGTCGCGCAGGCATTGGCTCTGCTGGTAAAACATAAAGAGCGCGATATTTCCGATGGTGTAGTCGTTGTTGATGCCAAGGGGAAATTGTTGGATCACATTCAGATGATCGAACTCGTGTCTGCCAAATCAAGTGCGACTCTCATCGATCTTATGGGTCCGCCATATCCGACGGCTGTTCACATTAATACTGCGCTCGATGAGGTCATTGAGGAGTTTTCCAATAACCGTGGTTCTTCCATCATTGTTATTGATGGAAAGAATAAACCGGTTGGCCGGATCATGGCTGATGACATTGTGGATGCACTTGTCGCCCGGACAGAACATCGGGGATTCGCTCAAGGAACTGGTGCTCTCGCATGAGCGATGAGACAATTGCGGCAAAAAAGGCCGCCGTCAAAGCGGTCCAGGTAGTCAGGGTAGTTAAGGGCGTCAAAGTACCGACAATCTCTCCACGGAAGATTCGCATTGCTGCATTACTTGCCGTGATGGGACCAGGAATGATTGCGGGACTTTCAGATGATGATCCGGCGGGTATCACCACCTATTCGCAAATGGGTGCGAAATATGGCTACCGTCTTCTTTGGGTGCTCGTCCTCTCAACTCTGGCACTGATTCTCTTTCAAGATCTGGGTGCACGCATTGGTGTCGTAACAAGGCAGGGGCTCATTGGACTTGTGCGCCAGAAGTACGGTGCACGTTCAGGAGTCTTCAGCGCCTCATCACTCATCCTGGCCAACATCGGAACAATGACCGCGGAGTTCGCGGGAATTGCAGCAGCGGGACAACTTTTCGGAGTCTCGAAGTATCTCTCGGTTCCAGTGGCTGGATTGCTTGTGACTTTTTTGGTTTTGCGCGGGTCATTCGGTCGTGTAGAAAAAGTATTTTTTATCCTCTCTGCCGTTTTTCTTTCGTATGTAGTTGCCGGATTTATGGCACGTCCAGATTGGGGACAGGCGTTTCATGGCATGGTGGTGCCTTCGATGCCATTTACCCGTGATGCCGTCTTTATTGCGACGGCAACACTAGGTACAACACTTGCCCCGTGGGGGCTTGCTTTCATTCAGTCTTATGCAGTCGATAAACGTCTTACTCGCGATGATCTGAAACTTTTGCGCGTCGATGTGTGGACTGGATCTCTACTCACGGGAATTATCGGTTTTTTTGTGATCATTACCTGCGCGGCGACGCTCAATCGTCAAGGAATATTTACTATCACGGATGCATCTCAAGCGGCAGCTGCGTTAGAGCCACTTGCAGGAACTTTGGCGAAAGAGTTATTTGCTATTGGATTAATTGGTGCGGCACTTTTGGCGGCATCAATTTTGCCGCTTTCGACCGCCTATTCCGTCAGTGATCTCACTGGCCGACCTGCGGCACTCGATGATGGATTTAGAGAAGCGCCACTCTTCTATGGAACCTTCGCTGCGATCACCGTCATTGCAGCCGGGCTCATTCTTCTTCCAGGTGCTCCATTGGTCACGATCCTGCTCTGGACTCAGGTGCTCAATGCTGTTCTGCTCTTGCCTCTTCTCTTTTACATGTTTGGGATAGCACGTGATAAAAGGCTTATGGGTGAGTATCGAGCGGGAGCTCGCATGCAAGCGGTTTACCTACTGATTATCGGAATGGTCGCCGTCTGTATCGCCAGCATGATCTGGTTTACTTTTCATTGATTCATCTGCTTCTCTGGCGAGGGCGGCAAAATCTGGCCGAGGGATTTTTGGAACGTCACCTCTTAGCAGCCGTCTCCATAGGTAGATGACGACACCGGCAAAGAATGGCCACTCAAAGGTATAAACCCAGGCCCGCCAATTACCCTGATGGGCGCGACCCCACTCGAACCAGCCTGCCCACATGCAGAAAGGAACGGCGGCCACCATCGCGACGGTGATCCACTTCTTCGCTTTATCGGACACCGGCTTGGTGCCTGCCTCCGCTTCGTGAATCCAGGCTGGTTCCTCTGTTTCGAAATCTTTCATCGTGCCCCATTTGCAATCTCGAGATCAATGGCCTTGGCTGCGCGTTCCTCGCTCTTAATCCAGTGATAGATGGCAAAGGCCATCCAGACAGTATCAATGATCATTCCGCCCGACCACATGATGGATCCGCCTCGACGTTGATCGTCGAGGGTGAACATCTCGTCGTACAGAGAATGTGGTGCCACGTAAATAAAGAAGCCTGTGAGAGTCTCGGGAACCATCATCAGGAATAGGGCGATAGCCGACATTGCAGGCGTGACTCGACGGCCCGTGAGATTGCGATCGAGGAGATTGAAATAGAACAGGTAGGGAAGCGCGATATAGAGAGGGACCTCGAGAAAAGTGTGCGACCAAGGGTGGTTCATGATGAATTCGTGGGGTCCGGGCAGGTGGACACCGATCATCAGGCCGGCATATGTAACCCAACTGAGAATCGGATGGGTCAGGATCTCGAAGGCCTTTCCCTTCGGGCGCAAGACCCTTGGGGTCCCGAGCACCAGAAGCGGGCCACTGATCATCATCAAGGTGATGTGCTGGATCATGTGGCACCAGAAGAGATCGGTCGACCGAACCCCAATGGGGGAGCAGATAACTGCGGCGATCGTGAGTAACCCAGCTAAGAAGAATCGGCGCTCGCGCGGACTCGCCCAGGTCGGATTCTGAAGAACCTGACGTAAATAGAGGTACTCAGCTGCGATGAGAGGAAGCGTGACCTCTGGAGCCACCTGCCACGAGGTCCAAAATTGCGCGCCTTGGGTCATATTCATATTCGGCGAAGATTAGACCCGGAATCCTCAGATTGATAGGTCATCTTCCGGATGGGGACAGGTGGGTAGGAGAGGACTTTTACGCCCTTCTACCTTAGAAAAGTGAGTGAATTGGCTTGGAAAATGGAGTGCCAGCCCTTACCCTCTGGTGATTGGGGTCACAGAAGCTGAGGGAACTGATCCGACCAGGGGGATAAATATGAACAAACGTTTGTTTGGGGTGCTTGGCACCGTGATTCTCGGAGCCGCGTTGATAACTGGCATCGGCACATATGTCTCATCGGCCAAGAACGACTCCCGAGTCTTGGCTGCAACCCCAGCGGGCACAATCGATACACCGCAAGGAGAACTTCCGCATTACACACTTGATATGTCCTCCTATCCAGACAGCATGGCGGGAAGTCATGGAGCAGACGGCGGCGCCCATCCGGACTGGGTTACCTTCGGACCAGTAACAAATTTTGAAGTTCCCGCCCACTCCGCGATCACCATAACGGTTAGGCAGTACGACGGTGGTGAAACGATCACCAACGATTTTTTCGCAACAGTGCATGGCACCGTAGATGGCACGATGACACTAAATGGCGAGAAGGTGAGATCCATTCCCGCTAATCAAATTGGTCACACATGGACCCTGCACGGATTATCCGATACCAAGGACCAATTATTTGTGAGTGTTCCATTAAAGGCCGTACCCGATGAAGAGATGCCGGAAGAGGGTTACTCAAGTAATCCTCCGACTACAACATTTACTTTCATTACGGGCGATGCAGGTGAGTACATCTGGAACTGCGAATTCCCATGTGGCGATGGCACAGTCGCACGATTCGGTTCAGCGATGTCCACCATGGGTTACATGTCTGGCCACTTCACTGTAGTGAACGCGTAAGGGGTGAGAAATATGTCTGAACTCGAAACACAGAAGCGCTCTTCTATATTCAAGCGCAAAGATGTGCGACAGACTGGATTGCTCTGGATCGTTCTCACAGCAATTATTGGATTTGTCGCTTCCGAAGTACAGGTTCGATCAATGGGTGCACCTGCCTCCGAAACAATGGCGACGACGATAAATATGATGCGCGTATTCACGTGGGCCGCCGCACCAATCGCTGGTTTAGTTGCGGCGATGGCGGCAACTACTTTGCTGGCAAAGCGACACTATGGCGATACCCCACCAGATGATGTAGATCATGAAATCCGTAACAGTCCACGTGCAGCAGGCACTTGGATCATCGTGTCGGCATTGATGTGCCTCTTCGCACTCATTTGGGGCATGGTTGCTCTGCAGCGCGAGAGTGTGGGTTTACTTGATTCAAAGGCGATGCATGTAAATGTTGTTGGTCAGCAGTGGGCTTGGAATTTCGATTACATAGATAATGGAACGGTTCGAAGTCAGGATCTTTATCTTCCAGTTGATAAGCCAGTTGTCTTTAACGTGACGAGCAAAGACGTGATCCACTCGTTCTGGATCGTTCAAATGGGTATCAAGATTGATGCCAACCCGGGCTACATGACACAGACCTCGGTAACCCCTGACAAGATCGGCGTGTACGACTTAAGGTGCGCCGAACTGTGCGGGCTATTACACGCTTATATGCAGAAGAAAGTACACGTCGTTAGTCAGGCCGATTACGACGCGTGGATTTCGAATCAAGGGGGCAATATCTAATGACGACAATGATGGATCGTTCGCCTTCTGCTCCTGGACATTCCGCGCCTAAGAAAGCTCTCATCGAGCGCCTCAACATGTGGACCGGGTTTGCACTCGGAATCATCATGGCGGTCGTTTTCTACTATCTCTCCAAGGCACTCCTTCCGGTAAATACTGAAGAGTCGTTCATAAAGACGAATCAAGATCAGTACGTGCTCCTTTCCATGATCGGTTGGCTCATCGGATTCATGACAGGTATGGGCGCGCTCATTGCACCCTTCCGTTGGGTCATGGGACGAGATCTCAGCCATGATGAGAATTTATTTTATGCTGGCAAGGGTCAGGGGATTAAGCGATATTTTCGTTTCACTACTGATCACAAAGTGGTTGGCATTCAGTACCTAGTCATCACGATGGTGATTTTTGGCGTAGGCGGAATTCTGGCGATGTTGATCCGCACCAACTTGGGTCACGCAGGGGGAGGGTGGTTGCACCCACAGGCTTACAACGCAGTTGTCGGCACGCACGGCATCATCATGATTGTCGGAACGATCATCATGGTGACCGGGCCATTCGGTAACTTCATTATGCCGATCATGATCGGCGCTCGCGATATGGCCTTTCCTCGATTGAATGCGCTGAGTTTCTGGCTTGTTGTGGCAGCGATTCCACCTCTACTTGCCTCATTCTTCCTGGGAGGAATTTCAACGGGGTGGTCGGCGTACAACCCACTTGCATCACAGGCACCTCATGGCATGGATGGCTACATCATGTTCATCGTCATTTTTGCTCTTTCAACAATGGTCGCAGGTGCAAATATCACGACCACGGTAGTAAAAATGCGTGCCAAGGGAATGACATGGAATCGCACGCCAATATTTATTTATGGTGTTGTCGCCTCCGTAGCATTGGCATTGCCGGCGTTCCCAGTCTTCTTCTTGTCACAAGTTATGTCGGCAATGGATCGGGCAACGGGGTCCACTTTCTATGACCCTCGTGGTGGTGGCAGCGGTTGGCTTTACGAGAATCTCTTCTGGATCATGGGGCACCCTGAGGTGTATGTCATTTTGATTCCAGCTGTCGCTGCGCTTATGGAGATGGCTCCTGTATTTACTCGCCGCCCACTCTTTAGTTTCAATGTTGCGGTTCTGGGTATTGCAGGAATTTCTGGCTTGAGCATTCTCGTTTGGGCCCACCATATGTATACGACTGGATGGGCACCGCTTCTCAACGGACCATTTATGTTAACGACGGAGCTAATTTCGATTCCTACTGGAATGTTGTTCTTTGTTCTCATCGGAACCCTTTGGCGCGGTCGACTCTGGATGACAATGCCGACAGCGTCAATTTATGCTCTGCTCTGGAATTTCATGATTGGTGGCATCACTGGCATTTATCTTTCAGATGTGCCAATTGACGCTTTCCTGCATGGCTCGATGTACGTAACCGCTCACTTCCATTACACCTTGATGGGTGCTGGCCTTACCGGGGCACTCGCCGCGTTGGTCTATTGGTTCCCCAAGATGACCGGTCGTATGTTCGATAAGTCCTTGAGTTGGATTTCGTTCTGGTTGGTGCAGATCGGATTCAATGTGACCTTCATCGGTATGTTCCTGGTCGGTCTTGCGGGACAACCGCGCCGAGTTGAGGCCTATCCAGAAGCGTTTAGCCAAGGCAATCTCATTACAACCATGGGTGCCTACACAATTATGGCCGGAATGCTGGTCCTACTACATGGCGTTATCTCTTCATGGCGAAGCGGGGCACTGGCTCCTGCAAACCCTTGGTTCGCCAAGACTCTTGAATGGTCCGTGCCCAATCCGGTACCGCTTGAGAACTTTGAAGTGCTGCCCGTAGTCACATCAGATCCTTACGGATATGGAAAGGCGAAGTCATGAGCGTCGAGACACACACAAACCCACATCACGAACATCCTGATGTAGTCGGTTCGCGTAATCGACTTGGTCTCATATTGATCTTGGTAGCGGACATTGCTTTCGCGTTGAGCGTGATCTTTGTTTACTTCTACCTCAAAGGTCAGAACGTCAACGATATGTGGCTGCCAAAGGCGACGGAAGAATATGCTGCAACAGTTCCTGTTTCAAGCATGGGTGCTTGGTATATCACCGTCATTGCTGCCTTTGGATTAGTGATGCATCGGTATGCACTTTTCGGAGCTAGAGCTAAGAATCAAACTCAACTCGTCCTCGGATCTGGAGTCGCTTTCATTGCGAGTCTTGCTGCCCTCATCTACCAAGGGGTGCAGTTTGGTGGCGTCTCATTTACGATCACGATGGGTGCATATGCATCATGCTACTTCTTGATCGCAGGGCTGAATTTTGTACATCTTTTGATTACTGCGTTCATCGCACTAGGCAATTGGAATCGTTCCCGTTTGGGTCTATACCAAGCGGATCACTGGCATGTTGAAATCGTCAGCATTTGGTGGATCTGGATGACCGTCTCCTCACTTCTGGGCGCCTTCGCTCTTTCCTTTACCTAAGCAGAGAGTAAGTAATGGCCCGCCTAGAAATTGGGCGGGCTATTACTATTCCTAGATGAAAGATCGTGGTTGGCTACCGGCCTATATTGCCCTTGGAATTGTGTGGGGATGCTCTTTCATCTTCATCAAGCTCGGTCTTGAATTTCTTACTCCTGTGGGTGTTGCTTTTGGTCGCACCGCCCTTGGGGCACTCGCACTGGTGACGATCTCTCGGGCGAGGGGAATTGCCCTGCCGAGCAGACCCAAAGTGTGGCTGCATCTCTGGGTCGTCGCGATGCTGCTCAACGTTGTGCCGGGAGTTCT
>JBAZYI010000056.1:0-9711 GCA_041659345.1 Candidatus Nanopelagicaceae bacterium
CGGAGATTGAGATCCAAGTTTCGTACTCAACGCGTTAAGTGCGGCTTCTACTTGGGAAAGCGGCAAGTTAGTCATTTGAGCCAATTCGAACGCCATATCCCCGTCAATCTCGGTATATCCATCTTGAATGAGCGCTTTCAGTTTGTAACTCTGCACTTCTTTAGTTTCCAAATTCTCGCGACCGTGTGCTGCTAATAACTTCGAATCGATCACACTCAATAAATTGTGGAAATTGGCACGGAGTCGCGCCGTCTGAGCATTAGCCAAGTCGATGGCGATTTCAGGAGGAAATCCGAAATGGCGAATCCCCGAATCTGACATCGGACGGAGAATTCGCCGCGAGATCTCGTCAAAATGAACCTGATACCCATTTATGCGATCGAAATTCGCTTCCAAAGACAATAGGAGCAATGCTAAATCTATATCGGGATCTGTAGTAGACACAATTTGCTCTGCAAAACCGACGTCGTGCTGTGCTCTCGCGAACTCACGAAGTAAGTCGTCAACTCCAACCACTTGGTCGAAAATAATGGGTTGTCCTATCTGACCAATCACAACGTTCGGATCCAACGAAGTCACCAAAGCACCAAAGAACTCTATTGCTGCATCACTGCCGAACGTGTCTTTAGCGCTTACATTGCTTCGCCGGAGTGAATCAAGGATGCATAATTGCGCATAGAGTTTAATGGCGTCCACTTCAAGAAGCATTTCAATTAGTTTTTCCAAAATCTTGCACGCGTTCGCTTTCCCATCCCTCCCCCGAGCCAGGGCCATCTTCCTCGATTCGGCTCTCTGCGAAGGTGTAAGTCCGGCTCCCGCGGAGTAACTGGGAATCAGATAGGAAGATCCATTAAACGCCGAAGCGCGGTCATTTTCGGATGGGTTCACTTACCAGCCTGCCCAACCCGCCAACTCTCGACTTTGTCACAATTTTCGCATGCGAAAACATGTTATTGAGTTCTAAAGAGTACATCGGCCAACCATATCCGCAGTGGAAGCCAAACTAACAGTAGGAAGCCCAATATGACTCGTCATGAAAAACAATGGTTCCTCGCGTAAAAGCGAAGAGCCAAAGCCTAGAAAGACGCACTAGTAGCGGGGGCAGGATTTGAACCTACGACCTCTGGGTTATGAGCCCAGCGAGCTACCGAGCTGCTCCACCCCGCGTCGGTAGGCCTATCGTAGAGGGCAGGCGCCATGAGCGCCAAATCCTCCTGAAAATATCTCTTTTTAGGGAAATTACTTTCTGGACTGTGCAGCGATCGCTGCAGCAATCGCTGATTTCAATCTCTCCTGTGCAAGACCGTAAGCAGCGAAGTCACCCTTAGCAAGGGCTGCCTGTCCATCTGCAAGTGCCTGACTTGCACTTTGCAGTGCGTTAGCAATTGCGTTGGACTGCGACCCGCCAGTTGGTGGAGTTGTAGTGCCTCCCGACGTTCCGGAGTTGCCACCGAATACCTGATCGAGTGCCCCTTTCAATGTGTCATCAAATCCAATTTGATCACCGAAGGAAACGAGAACTTTCTGAAGTAAGGGGTAGGAAGCGGAGTTAGACGTTGCCTGTACATAGACGGGTTGCACGTAAAGCAAGCCACCGCCTACAGGAAGAGTCAACAGGCTCCCGAGAACAACATCAGATCCACCCTGACGAAGTAGTGATAAAGAATTTGCCACCGTAGGTTTTGCCTCAAAGTTTGATGCGACCTGCGATGGACCTGCGATGTTGGTGCTTCTTGGCAACTGAAGGACAGTGATCTTTCCGTAATCGGGACCCGGATCAGAATTCACTGATGCAAACGCAGATAAGTTCTCACGACCTCCCACTGGGACGAACGGGGTCGTCAAGGCGAAATGTGATTGCGTGGCGCCAGGCATCTGCAAGGTTAAGTAATACGGAGGCTGCGCACTCGCGTTACCTCCGAATGTGGAAGGATCACGCGGCACCCGCCAGAAGTCCTGCCCGCCATAAAAAGCACTAGCAGTTCTAACGTGGTACGAACTCAAAATATCGCGCTGGACTCTGAAGAGATCTTCTGGATAACGCACATGAGCAAGAAGTGATTTAGAGATCGCACTCTTTGGTTTGACCGTATTTGGGAATACCTTGCTCCACGTCTTAAGAACGGGATCCTCTGTATCCCACTGGTACAGCGTCACAGTTCCGTCGTATGCATCCACAGTTGCCTTGACAGAATTGCGGATGTAGTTAACCGACGCATTGGATTGAGCCGTGATCGAAGCAGAGTTCGTCGTCAGCGCATCGGTAGTCGCACTCGAAAGTGTTGTCTTCTTTGAGTACGGATAACCTGCACTCGTTGTATATCCGTCAACTATCCAGAGAATTCGACCGTCAACAAGCGCTGGATACGGGTCGCCATCAAGGGTGAGCCACGGGGCGACTTTTGCGACTCGAACACGAGGATTGCGTTCGAAAAGAATCTTTGAGTCGGCATTGACCAAATTCGAGAGAACGATCCGTTGTTCCTGATACTTCAAGGCAAAGACGAGGCGGTTGATGAGAGACCCCATTGGGACGCCACCCTTGCCGGTATAGGTCACGTTCTTCTGCCCATTGGCCGATGAATCATCTGGGTAATCCAACTCGACAGGAGTCGAAGTTTTCGCTCCACCTATTATTGAGTAATCGGGCACATTCTCACCGAAGTAAATGCGGGGTTCGAAGGCACCCAGACCCTTCGTTGGCGGGAGATCCCCCACGATGAAGGATGGTTTTCCGTCGGCATCGCGGACGTTGCCGTAGGCGGCAACAAATCCAAACCCATGGGTGTAAACCAAATGGTCGTTGATCCAGTTACGGCTTGGGTTGCCTGCGACATTAAGTTCTCGAACTGCCACGATCGCATCCCTTTGAACGCCGTTCACCGTATAGCGGTCTATATCGAGTGAATCGGCAAAGGTGTAATAAGGCTTAATTTGTTGAAGTTGGCGAAAGGTTGCAGAGAGAACGTTCGGATCCATCAAGCGAATATTGGAAATTGTCGCGGCGTCCTTAGATAGCTGACCTGCCGATGTCTCAATTGTCGCTCGGTAATCCTTCACCGTTACGTCGGAAAGTCCATAAGCAGTCCGAGTTGCATCAATGTTCTTCTGTATATAAGGCGCTTCCTTTGTCGACTCGCTTGGCTTGACTTGGAATTGCTGAATGATTCCTGGATACACAGTAGAGATAAGTAGAGATGAAACCACGAGAAGTGAGACGCCAGCTGCTGGTAATACCCAAGAGCGGCGAATAATGTTGGCGAAGAAAAGTAGTGAACACACGACAGCGATTCCAGCAAGAATTGCTTTTGCAGGAAGAACTGCATTGACATCTGTGTAGGTCAAGCCGGTTATGAGCTTGCCCTCTTTAAGCGCAAGGTGGTAACGATCAAGCCAGTAGGCCATACCTTTGAGAAGAACCACGATTCCTAAAAGTATTGAGAGTTGGACTCGCGCAGTAACAGTGGTTCTATCTTCGCGGACTTGAAGACGAATTCCCCCGTACAAATAATGAACCACACTTGCCGCCATTATGGAAATAATGACTGTTGAGATTCCCCACTCGAGTAGCGCCTGCCAGAAAGGAAGGCGGAAAGCAAAGTAAGAAATATCTAGTCCGAATTGAGAATCTTTCACGCCGAATGGGGTGGAGTTTCGGAAAAGCATCCATGAACTCCAGAGTTGAGTTCCGGCGGTACCCGCGAAGTAGAAGAGCACGAGGGCAAGACCCCCAGTTACTAATCGGCGAATAGGTTCAATCTGACCCCGGTATCGCTCAAGATTGTCAGCCTCAATGCTCAAGGGCACATAAAGTGGACGGCGGCGATAAGCGATAAAAACATTGGTGATGATAATGAGGGATGTAGCGGCGCCAAAAGCGAGAAAGAGTGATGCCTTTGTGGTGAGAGTTACTCTCCAAACACTGGTGAAGTTAACTGAGCGGTACCAGAGCCAGTCTGCATAAAAGCCACTCATGGAAACCAGGGCCACGAGGACGGCTACAACAATAGCCGCAGTGATCACTAAGGGTCTGCGTGGGTTGGGAAGATTGGGACGGTTAGGCCGATTCATTGAACTCATGCGCCAACGCTACCGATTTCGTTGCCAAGTGCAATGTGGGATGGCATTACGAGCATCCTCAAGCACCAAAATCGCCTCCTTGAGTGTGGCAACCGAATAAACCTTGATACCTTCAGGGTGGTTCGTCACATCGTCGCAATTCTCGCTTGGAGCGAGAAACACTGATGCGCCTGCTCTCTTCGCGGCGATTATCTTTTCGTCGATTCCACCGATGGCTCCGATATTTCCAGCACCATCGATTGTTCCGGTCCCGGCAATTGTTCTGCCGGCAACAAGATCGCCAGGGGTGAGTTTTTCAACGATCCCTATCCCAAAGACCAGCCCTCCGCTCGGTCCGCCGGTGTCCTTCAGCGAAATTGAGACTTTGATGGGAAAGTCGTAAACCGTGACCTTCTTTCCATCTTTACCAATCTTCTCCTGGCGAGGTACGTCGTACCCCAAATAGGTAAGTGCCGCAACGGTGGCTGATTCCTGAGAATTAACCATGTCTTCTGCATTCGCTGCTTTTATTTCCTGAGAACTCTTATTGGGAGGGTAGAGAACTTCCCGAGGCATCACTATTGCCTCGCCCTTAAACCAAGACAGAAGGACATCTGCACCGAAGATTGGGGAAGATGGGCTGGTTACATAAATCGTCGTAAGCAGAAGCTTTCCGGAACCCTTGTAAGACTTGGCGCCAGAAATTTTAATGACTGAACCGAGCACATCTTGCCCTGCACCAGGTTGCAGAACTGCGTAAGGAAGAGGAATGAGCAAACTCGCCAGAAGGAAGATTGCTACAAAATAGAGTGCCGCACGTGGAAGTTGAGAAATACGCATACCGCGAATGACCGGCTACTCGTTTGGCTTAGAAGGTTCTTTCTCGGGCGCAACATGCTCTTCCGATTCGCCACCAAAAGAATCATTGCCCTGAGAGTCACTGCGGAAAGAACTTTGAAAACGCTGGAATTGAGAGACAGATCGTGTCGTCTCGTTCTGGAACCGCTCCTGGAACTTGGTAACCCAGAGAACATAGCCCAAAGCTCCTATGACGGCTGCTAAAGGCACTAACCACCAAATGAGGGCTGAAAACGCGGGGGACATTCCCTCAGCCTACCGCGCCAGGGAACAAAGCGATGCACGAGATTGTTATACCGCATAAGCGTAGAGTTCTATTTTGGTAAGGAGTTCGCATGGCGCCATTTGGTTTCACACCCTCAAATAGCGATGAGGAGTCTGAGGAGAACAACCCAGCAAATCCTCAACCAAACGGGGCCACGGGTAAGAGTGATAAAAGTAGAGATGATTCTGAGAATGGCGAGAATCAAGATCTCTCCGCACTCTTTGCATTACTTCAAGAACAGATGCAATCACAATTTGGCGAAAGCATGCCAGCAGATATGACAAAGGAAATTCAAGAGCAGTTTGCGAAACTAGGGATCAACCCCATTGGATTTCTTGAATCGCTCGGAAAATCTGACAGTGCACTTCCACTCAACATAAGTCGTGACATTGCCAAGCAATATGTTGCCGCACATGGTTCTGCGATGATCGGAACCAACGATGTCGCGGTCTACAACGAAGCAATGGAGATAGCGGATCTTTGGCTTAACGATGCAACAGTTTTCCCAGCAAGTTCAAATGTCAAAAATATTTACAGTCGCGCCGATTGGGTTGATGCCACCATGAAAGGCTGGCAGAAAACCGTCGAGCCGCTTGCCAATGGACTTGCGAAGGCAATGACGTCAATTGTTGAAGAACAAGGACTACCCGAGAACTCGTTGCCAGTTGCACAAGTGGCGGGACTCTTACGTTCGTTCATTGGAACAATGATTGCAACTCAACTAGGTCAATCAATCGGTGGACTAGCAGCAAATGTCACCGGTGCACATGACGTTGGGCTACCCCTTTTGGAACCCGCACGGCCAGCACTCATACCTGAGAATATTGCGCTATGGAGCGCAGATATCGGCATCGAGCCATCCGAAGTGAGAATTTTTCATGCGCTTCGTGAGGGTGCGATTGCTCGATTATTCGACAATAATCCTTGGCTTATCGAATATATGCGAAACGCGATTGCGGAATATGGCAAGGGAATTCGCATCGACGTGGAAGCAATGCAGCGACAAGCAGAAGAAGCAATTGACTCTGGCGCCATTGATCCAAACAATCCTGAAACATTCAAGGTTGCACTCAATGAGGGATTGTTTACGCCGGAAGAAAGTCCAGCACAAGTTGAAGCTCTCACAAAGCTGGAAACTGCACTCGCACTCATTGATGGTTGGGCTGACGATGTCACAACTCTTGCAGCCGCCGACCGGCTTCCATCGCTCAATGCGCTTCGCGAAACTCTTCGTCGCCGTCGGGCAACTTCATCCCCTGCGCAACAACTCTTCGCATCTCTGTTCGGACTTGAAGTCTCACCTCGCCTGTCACGTGAAGCCAGTGCGTTCTGGTCACAGATCCGTGACCTTCGTGATGTAAGCGCCCGTGATCAAATCTGGAGTGGGATCCTTCCCACTCACGAAGAACTCACTAATGCAGAGGGTTATCTGCGAAGTATTGAAGTGCCTGATGATCTATCCAGTTTGGCCGAATGAGGGCCGAATGAGGGGCCGAATGAGGGGCCGAATAAAAAGGCGAAGTCCTCGGGCGCTCGATTCCATATCTGCCTTCCCCTTGCAGATAGAGAACGGTTATCCGAGGACTTCGTATGCGCAACGTACGTGACATTTCCCAGAGAATCAACTGAGAAGGCGAAAAAACAGTAAGAAAGTTAATAAATAGTCCTTAACACTGGGTTTGCAGAGAATTTCTCTCCCTATATTCCTAAATGTCTCTAGAAGTATTGACAAATGTATTGACAAACCCTCCCAAAATCTCATTCTGAAATACTCCCGTGTAATTCGGGTATCGGGTGATTCGGCATTTTCCGGGCGAGCCATGCCCGCCTATGCCAGGAAAATCGGTTGGTCATCCGATACCTTCGCGTTATGCGTCCAATCGAGAGCGAATTTCTTGAGCAGCCTCTCTCCCAAGTGCTCCCTGGAATTTCAGAGGGCGAAATTATTGTTATCCGGTCCACTCGGAGGAAGCGAAATATCGCTGCCTACCGCCAGGGTGGGCAGATTGTGGTCTCTTGGTTTCAGCCGGTCGTCGCAACAACCTCGAGAAACTTCTCTGATGGTGTCATCCAATCAAGCGTTTGTCGAGGGCGCGTATTGAGTTCTTTCGCAATTGCATCTAGTTCTTCTTCGCTGTGAGCAGAGAGATCAGTTCCCTTTGGCAAGTACTGGCGCAGCAAGCCGTTGGTATTTTCATTACTCCCGCGTTGCCAGGGACTCCTGGGATCGCAAAAATATATTTGAATTCCACTATCTATGGTGAAGCGCTGGTGCTGCGCCATCTCCGAGCCTTGGTCCCAGGTGATGGACTTTCGTAGTTGCTCCGGCAAAGTCATGATCTTGCGAGCCATCTCAATACGAACGTTCTCGGCGGTTGGCTTCTCTAGTGCAAAGAGCATGACATAGCGCGTGCTTCGCTCAACCAACGTACCGATTGCAGTTTTGCCTCGCCCTATGATCAAATCCCCTTCCCAATGCCCTGGGATAGCGCGATCCTCGATTTCGGCAGGTCGCTGGCTGATGTTGACCATATTGGGAATGTGACCTTGTCCTGCAAAGGGTTGTGGACCCTGTCGCCTGCGAAGTGCTCGATGGGTGCGCAGATTGCGGTGAAGCTCGCGGCGCAGTGCTCCGCGGCCTTGAACGAACAAGGACATATAAATGGTCTCGTGTGACACGCGCATCTCCTTCGCATCAGGGTAATGGATGCGCAACCATGCCGATATTTGTTGCGGCGACCAACGCTCTTCCAGTTTTGCCTCAACAACTGCGCGCAATGCAGGAGTAATAGCGAGTTTGGCCGGCTTAGGTCTGCGTGCTCGCAGCGCGGCACTCTTCTCTGCGCGCAAGGGGTGATACTCACCAACAAAGGTGTTGCGTCGTATCTCACGAGAGATCGTTGAGGGCGATCTCCCCAGTTGGGCTGCGATTGATCGAATGCTGGCGCCCATCAAGAAAGCCCGGGAAATCTCTTCTCGCTCCCAAAGACTTAAGAAACGAGGACCACGTGATTTGACCACCAGAGGTGGAACTCCGCCAGATCGCTTAATCAATTGTCGGACCGCGCTGGGATAGCGACCCAGACCTATGGCAACCGAGCGAACCGATTGACCATCTCGCAGCCGCTCCCACACTTCCTCTATTTCCTCTGGAGCAAAACGCCTCATCTCAACCTCCTGACGATTCATGAAAAAGTACTGAATTCATCTAGGTGTTGCAACGACTGATTGAGCCCAAGAGTCATCCTAGACACCCTAGTTTTTTCGTCAAGGGGTTTTGTTACTGAGGTTGGTAGTTGATCTCCTCATCAAAAGTGAACTCTTTGAGCAATTCACCAGATGTTGTAATCACCCGAATCTCTTTTTCATGAATTAGCATTCGAATCGCCGTTCCTGAATATGCTCGGCCAATTCCAATGTGATGCATCGCCCCGTTGTAGCGAAGAGAGAGCTTGCCGTGTTTGTCCACCACATCATTTCGAATGCGGAAGTGATCAGGGATGATTTTTCCACCGGGTTGCGCCTTTGGCCTGGCGTTATAGGCGTGCGCTGGAGTTGATCGATCAAGGGCGCGGTGTGGCCTGGTGAAGTTGTAATACTCACGAAAGGCATTGAGTTGTTTTTGGAAATCACCAATGGAGGTGACTTTAGGTTGTTTGGCTAACCATTTCTTGAGGGTGTGGTGAAAGCGCTCCACCTTGCCGCAGGTCTGTGGGTGGTAGGGACGAGAATTCTTTTGAACAATTTTCAAGCTGGCCATCTCAGTTTCAAAAGCGTTGCGGCCACCGCGCCATCTGGCAGTAAAGACTGCTCCGTTATCACTAAGAACACTGGCAGGTAGGCCATATTCATTGCAAGCGCTGCGAAAGGCTTCAACTACTGATAGCCCTGTTGTGACATAGGCAGCGTTGCAGGCGATAAGTAAACGCGAATGGTCATCGAGAAAATTGAGGATCTCAATGCCACGGCCATTGCGCAACTTCCAGTGAGTGAAGTCGGTCTGCCATGTCTCATTGGGCTGGCTTGCCTCAAAGCGGGTGTAGGAAGAGTGGGGGCGCTTTTTTGGTGTGGCAACGACTAATCCGTTGCGCTTTAGAACTTTCCAGATGGTGGAGATGGCAGGGGCGGCGCCGAGTTCAAGAGTTAAGTGATAGGCGATCGTGTGGGCACCGCCATCATGGCCCTGCTCGACTAAAGATCTGCGCCAGAAGATGATGCGCTCCTCAATATCGGCGCTGGTGGTGCGGGGATTGGAGTGAGGCCGCCGGGAGCGCGGTTCAAAAGCCACTTCACCTTCTGCTTCAAAGCGTTTAAGCAGTTCATAAACCCAAGACCTGGCAACCCCATAATCCTTGGCTACCTGGGTCTTAGAACGACCCTCCACTATGACTGCCGTAACCACCACTCGAGCTAGTGACATAACCCCACCCCAGACCTAGAAAACGTCCTCTATGTCTGGAGACATATGTCCTGAATGTCAAGAACTCAAACACCGCCTCCCGCACTCTTACTTAGCGAGAATCAATCCT
>JBAZYI010000057.1:0-9685 GCA_041659345.1 Candidatus Nanopelagicaceae bacterium
CTCGAAGGTCGCTTCGGTTTCTTCAACGCTTACCTTGACGGGCGTTACGACCAACACGCCCTCCTTGATGATTTAGGAATTCGTTGGGAGTTGCTTCGCACGGCTTACAAACCCTACCCAACAAATCACTTTACTCACCCTGGTATTGACTGTGCCCTCGCATTACGAGCGGAGGGCTTGAGAGTTGAAGACGTTGAAGAGATTGAACTTGGAGTTGCCGCATCCGTGATTCGCACTATTGGTGAGCCACTTGCAGAGAAACAGAGACCACGAACTGGGTACCATGCGAAATTCTCCGGCCCTTATACGATAGCTGCAGCCCTCATTGGAGGTGGAGGGCTTGGTGTCTATCTTGAAGATTTTGAAAATGGTGTTTGGGATTCACCAGAGCGGCTCGAGTTGGCAGGCAAAGTAAAAGTAGTTGCCGATGCCCGCGCCACAGAAATTTTCCCGAATGCCTTTGCAGCCGTACTCCGAGTAAAAACGAAAAGTGGTGCCAAACTGGAAAAACGTGTAGATGCGAGCAGAGGCAGCACGGCCACACCGCTTTCACATGAAGAGATTCTGGTGAAATTTCGCCTCAACGCTTCTCGCGCACTTCAACCAAGCGATGTTGAGGATCTCGTAAATGTTAGCGAACTGAAAACCTCCGCAGATCTCGCAACTTTCTTTAGATTAATTCATCAAGAATAATCGGTTCCCGTCTTATCGGATTCGGCTTACTTTCTCCAAAACGCTCACGTCATGATAGTTGCATGTAAATCAAGAATTTTTTGCGCGAAACGAGCCACTGCCAAATCAATCATCTCTCCGCGAGAGTCCAGACTAACTCCCCCATCGGCGGTTTCGAACCTCTCCATAATGTCTGCAGCAACATGGAGTTCTTCAGCAGTTGGCGTGAAAACTTCGTTGGCAATCTCGACTTGCGCGGGGTGGATGCAGGATCGTCCAAAATATCCCAATCTTTTAAATGCGAAAGTGGATTGACGGAATGCATCCAGATCACGGAAGTTCGTCGATACTGGTGCCACTGGCGGATCAATCTGGATGGCCGCACACACAAGCACCATCCAAGAGCGAACATAGAGCAATTCACGCTCATCCGCACCAAGGGTGACTCCCATGTTTGCCTTAAGATCAGTTTCGCCTGCTTGAAGCCTAACGACGCGCGGTGAAGTAGCAATTTCCTGAGCACGAAGGATGCCGAGTGCACTCTCGATAAGTGGAACCACCTTGATCTGTCTGATCGGAATACCCCTCTGCGACTCCAAAGTTGCTAATAAATGATCTAGCATGACGAGATCATGAGGACTATCACACTTCGCCTGGATAAGCCCTGTGACTTTCGCGTGGACGGCTGAATATAAATCTTTGTCGCGCATTTCTCCGCCATTGAGACGAACCCAAATTTGTGCCTTAGCGTCGGTCTTATTGAGCCAATCGGTGAGAATCAGGCGAGCCTCGTTCCTTCGATCAGGAGCAACTCCATCTTCAAGGTCGACAATCAGAGCATCAGCGCCACGCGTGTCCGCTTTGGCTAGCTTCCCTGAATCATCGCCGGGGATATAGAGATGGCTCCGTGCAATCATCTGATGCTCCAATTTCTACTATCCAAAAACCTTGTGATCACCTCAAAATGCATAAAGTCCTACCTATCAGCACAATCCTACATTTGTTGATTCGATCCGTACCAATTCTCGGTGATTACAGGCGACTATTTCGGAGTTAATTCAAGGATGGCGCCGTCGGGTAAAAGCAAGAATTCAGACTCCCTAATTTCTGGCGCGTATACGGTGACGACTGAAATTCCCGATGGTAAGTCTCCGTCACTACGTTGTCGAATTTCTGCGTTCACCGGATACTGATCCGTCTCGATAACACAGTTCCCTGCCAGGTGCAACGAAGAAATACGATGAAGTGTTTGGGCAGGCAGATCGAACGCTCTATTTAGAATTCGGATAGGGAGATGGTGATCAGTGACTCGTCGCAACGCAAATCTGTTTTCCAGAAGATTGCGACTGTTTTCGAGATGGGAGGCAGCCAGTACCACAATGAAGATCCCCGCCACTGCGTGCTCCCCCTGAGGCAACGAGAATCCTGCTGGATTGGAGTCGACCTGCGTCAGATATACACCTTCGCCACTTGGTCCGCGCAACTGTGCGGCCCGCAAAACCGAGCCACTTCCCACTGAGATGGGAGGGACAAGCACCTCAAAGGGAGATTCAGTACATTGAGCGACAAGGGCATCAACATCTGAAACTAGAATCTCTATGGCTGCCCAACCGAGTGTGCGAAACGTTTCAGGGGGCTGATAATTTCCGCTGACAAAAAGAATCGAGCCAAGCTGCGGGTTACCAGCTTGAACCCTGGTCCATTGATTACCAACCGTCTTAGGTGCAACTAGAGCGAGTGAATCTGAAGCCTCAATAGTTCCGGAGTCGACGACTGAAAACCCCAGTAGTTCACAGTAGGCACGGGTCGCAAGTTCAATATTTGGAGTCGATATCGTGACCGATTTAATTGGACCGATTCCCTCGCTAGACATAACTCGCCATCGCTAGAAACAACTCTGACCCTCACCATGTCCCGATCCATACTGCACCATATCTGGTGGAAGAATTGGATCGTTAGCGGGTTTCCATGAAAAATCGACTTCGTGATCTGTGTACACCGTGCTCAAGGGGCCACCTTTAGTTCTAAAAAGCATGAGATTGCCAGTTAAAGAACCGAAGGGTCCATGCCATTCCTCCTCCGGTCGCCAAAAGTATGCGCCTGCGTGCATGATCCCTCGTGGTCCAACCAGCGACCCTGCTAATAGATACATCTCCTCAACTACCGGATGCTTTTCGGGACGACGACCAGAACGCAACGGCATTGTTCCTAAAATCCAGGTTTCTTCGCCATCGTGTTTATCTTGACGCATGTATTTGCGACCAGCCCCAGGAGGAAATGTTGGATGGAAATTTCCACCCCATTGACCCGCAAGTGCATCGACCTTTTTTACAAGTCTAGATTCATCCATCGCACTACTACCCTCTTGCCGAGTCCCTTCGCCACTGCGGAAAGTCAGAACAACAGTCTCCGTAACGGCGCGGGCGGAAGAACGCTGGTAACCTGCCGGAAGATGGCCAAAGCAGTATTTCTGATACGAGGTATCTCCGATTTCCAACTCTCCCGAAAGCACTAAAAATTCGTCATCGACATCTAGATAATGCTGATTCGGGTCTGACCATCCAGCCGGGTACTTAATTACCATTGAGCTAGCCGTGCTCTCTTTGTCCAAGCTAAGAAGTCGACTCTGGACCCCTGCATGAGACCCGCCTGGTAATCCTAATTGCCACGGAATTGCCTGTGACTGTACATATTCAATAAACGGACGACTCATCCTCAACCTCCATGATCGGAAATACTCTCAGCTGTAGCTTTGAATTTCGACTAACGGCGGATCCATTACTCCCGAAAAGTGGCAGGCTACTTTTCGGCCACTTTCAATTTCAAGAAGCTTGGGAGTCTCAGTTACACAACGTTCCTGCGCAATCGGACATCGCGGGTGAAATGGACACCCGCTCGGGCGATCAATCGGAGAAGGGGGTTCGCCACCAAGGATGATTCGGTTCTTCCGCAAATGCGCGTCACCCGGTGAAGCCGAGAGAAGAGAAACCGTATAGGGGTGTTTTGGCTCCCACGTAATTTGGTCTGCCGTTCCCTCTTCGACGATGCGTCCGAGATACATCACTATCACTCGATCAGCAATGTGATTCACTAACCCTAAATCATGGGCGATGATTAGATAACTCATACGGAACTCCCGTTGAACATCCTGCAATAGGTTGACAATCTGAGCTTGTATAGAGACATCCAGCGCCGACACCGGCTCGTCTGCAATAATCAATCGTGGGCGTAACGCCAATGCTCGCGCAATTGCTATCCTCTGACGTTGCCCACCAGAGAACTGATCAGGTTTGCGAGAAGAATGATCTGGCGAGAGGCCTACCGCTGCCAGCAATTCTGAAACTCGCTGCTCGGCTATCTCTTGCATCCCATGAGCCCGCAACGGCTCCGTGATGATTTCCTGGACAGTCATGCGGGGATCTAAACTTGAATAAGGGTCCTGAAATACCATCTGCATTTGTCGACGCGCGGAGAACAAGTCCTTCTCACGCAAGTTGGTGATGTCTTGCCCGAGGAAACGAAGTTCACCACTATCAATAGGTATCGCACGTATTAGCGCCAGCGCCGTCGTCGATTTTCCGGAACCAGATTCGCCCACAAGTGCCACAGTTTCACCTTCGCGAACCTCCAGACTGACGCCATCGACTGCAACGAGTTGCCGACCGGCCACTGGAAATGTCACTGATATGTTCTTAGCGCTTAAGATAACTTCATCGGATTTCATTTGGTTTCCAATTGATTCCAGCAGGCAACATGAACCAATCCATCAGCGGACTGAAGGAATGGATCTTCCGTTTGACACTTAGCCAGTGCACGTTCACATCTAGTTGCAAAAGCGCAACCTGTTACAACACCGTTCAGACGCATTGGCTCGCCCAGAATTACCTTCAATGGCTCTCTTTTACGCATAAAATGCGGCATAGCAGCGATCAGGCCAGCCGTGTACGGGTGGCGCGGATTCTCTAAGACCTGCATTGTTGGACCCCGCTCAACGACTCTTCCTGCGTATAGGACGGCAATGTCATCGCAGAGTTCTGAAGCAACACCTAGATCATGGGTAATAAAGAGGACTGAAGCGTTCTTTACTCTCATCTTAAGGAGAGAGAGAATCTGAAGTTGCGTCGTGGTGTCCAGAGCCGTGGTCGGTTCGTCTGCCAAGATTACCCGCGGCTCATTGAGAAGAGCATGAGCGATGACGACGCGCTGTCGTAGTCCACCAGAAAGTTCATGCGGGTAAGCCCTAATGCGTTCTTGAGGTGAAGGAACTCCAACTTCACGCAGAGCTTCCAAAGCCGCTGCCTTCGCCCTTTTTCGGTCAATGGATCCATGACGACGGAGTGTCTCAACAAGTAAGGAGCCAATACGCCGAACAGGATTCAAACTTGTCATCGGGTCTTGGA
The DNA here is from genome assembly GCA_041659345.1 of Candidatus Nanopelagicaceae bacterium. Lineage (GTDB taxonomy): Bacteria > Actinomycetota > Actinomycetes > Nanopelagicales > Nanopelagicaceae > QYPT01. Next base: position 5,073 of record JBAZYI010000057.1, read on the forward strand.
AAATCGTCCCGATGGAGCCACCGCGGATGTCACGCAGGCGCGGTGCGCTCACGGTGCAGAGATCTTCGCCATCAAGGAGAATGCTCCCTTTAGATATCCGTCCTCGACCCGGGAGTAAACCCAGTATCGAAAGTACGAGCATGCTCTTACCCGACCCAGATTCGCCTACCAGTCCGAGAACACCACCTTCGCAAAGTTGAAGACTGACTCCTCGTAGGATCTCAACTGGCTGGTCATCGGATCCCAAGGGGAATGTGACACGGAGATCCTTAATCTCCAACACAACTCTTCCCTTCACTTCAACTCCTTCAACACTCATCGAGTGGCATTCTTAGAGCGCGAGGAGAGCCCATCCCCGATGAGATTGGCGCTTGTCACCGCCAAAATTACTGCAATGCATGGCAAGAGCATGAGAAGCGAAGAACTGAAGATGAACCGCCGACCATCTGCCAACATATTGCCAAGGCTGGGATCTCCAAGAAGCGCACCTATGCCAAGAAATGAAAGCCCGCTTTCCGCGACAAGCAAATCTGCGAAAATGAAGGCAAACATCACAAGTAAGGTATTGCGAAGTCCCGGCAGGATATGGCTAAGGATAATTCTCATCGGTCGCACACCAGAAAGCTTGGCCGCAAGAACGAACTCCCGAGTCCACAGCCCGAGAGTTTGGGCATAGACCACCCGCGCCAAGTGCGGCCACGAGACAAATCCAAGCGTTAAAGTAAGCGGAAGGAAACCTCGTCCAATGACCGCGATGATGGTGACTGCGAGAATGAGTTCTGGAAAACTGATACTCAAATCAATATACCTTGTCAGAATTGTCCGTCCAATCTTCGTAGACGAGGCGGCTAGCACTCCCACTGTTGTGCCAATAGTCAGAGAGATAACAGCTGCCAAAAGGGCGATGGAGAACGACCAACCCATACTGGCCAAAAGGCGTGACAACAAGTCTCTACCTAAATGATCTGTACCGAGAAGATGTCCATCCGTTAAGGGCGGCAGGCGTTTCGAGGCAATATCCACCTCACCGGCAGAACCAAATAACTGATTCCCAGCAGCAAGCAAAACCAATAGAGCACCAATACAACTGCCTACCTTGAATTTCGTCGATGAGTTGGCATAAGCGCCCCGTCTGCGAATCATTCGGCCAATTGTTGAATCGAGTTCTACTGTCATTTGGTTCTTTGCTTCAGTCGCGGATCAAGAATTCTGAAGAGCATCTCAACTGATGTATTTACAAAGAAAACAAAACAGGCTACAACAAAGACGGATGCCTGAACCACAGGGAAATCAAGTGTCCGGACTGAATCAATCAGAAGCAACCCTAGACCCGGCCAAGCAAAAATAGTTTCAGTAATGATGGCGCCTGATAAAAGATAAGAAAGTTGGCTGCCAGCTAGCGCAGCGGTACCAAGTAGGGCGTTCGGGAGAGCATGACGGACTAAGACTTGCGATTCAGATGCACCTGCGGCGCGAGCAGTTCTCACGAAATCGGTCTGCATTGCTTCTGCAACATTTGATGCCAAAACCCGCGTAAGTCGTGGTGCCAAAAACGCCGTGAGCGTTAGCGTGGGTAGAACCCAACTTAAAGTCCCTTCGGATCCTATGCTTGGAAACAGCCCAAGTTTGACGGCGAAGAATTGAATAAGAAGGAGCCCGGTTACGAACCCCGGAGTACCTTGGAGAATAAACACGAGTGAAGAGACGGCATTTCGAGTTCTCCGCTCGGGTGCCTGCCCTAACCAAGCTCCCAATGGAATTGCCACAAGCAGATTGAGCATAATCGCCAGACCTGAAAGCTTAATAGTCCAGGGTAATTGCGCTAAGACAAGATCCAAGGAAGGCAACCCAGAGGCAAGTGAATATCCAAAATCCAATTTTGCTGCGTGCCAGAGAAAGAAGAAGTACTGAACGAACAGTGGTCTATCGAGTCCATACTGAACTCGAATCTCATCGACAAATTCCGATGTTGCGTTATCCCCCGCCATGATAAGTGCAGGATCCCCAGCGAATCTGAGAAGGAAGAAGAGCAGCGTCGAGACTCCCCAAAGGAGGACTGCTAACTGTCCAACCCTCCCCAGGATCACCCTGACAAAAGAGTTTCCCCACCACCGGACTCCCGAAGTAGCCGGCGGTGGGGACAACTTTTCACTATGAAGAGTCACTTATCTTTAACGAACCGTGATTTTCTCGTATGGGAAGTATCGATTAACGTTTTTGAATCCCTTGACAGCGCTACCAAGTACGTTGATATCGACCTGACCGACGATGTATAGAGCTGGAGGATTGTTGTAATTGATTTCCGCAGCTTTCAAAAGCGCTGCTTTGCGAGCACTTTCTGAGGATGCGTTATCGATTTCGGTAAGCACGGGCGTCATATCTTCATTACAGAAGAATTTACCCGGGCCAGAGCATGAGAAGAGTCCAATGGCACGACGTGCATCAAGCGTATTCGAATTCCAGGAAAGTCCGAAAGCTTGACCCTTCCAACCATTGGTGCTGTACAGACCAAGCCACTCACTGAATGGAATCTGACGCAGTAACAACGTGACGCCGATTCTTTTCAAATCACGTGCGACAGCTTGGTAAATGTCAGCATCAGCTGGGAAAGAACCAACCGTAACATCTGCAGAGATGCTGAACCCGGTGGGGAAACCGGCCGTCGCCAGAAGTGCCTTGGCCTTAGTTGGGTCGTAAGGGTACTTAGACAGGTTTGAGTTATACCCAAAGACCAACTTTGTAGAACCTTGGTTTGCTGCCGTGCCCTTGCCACCAAGAAGATTATTAACTATTGAATCGCGGTTGATCGCGTAATTCAAAGCAAGGCGAACTTCCTTCTTCAATAGTGGCGAATCTCCTTTGGTCGTAATGAAGGCCAACGACATCACCTGCGGGAAGGAATCATAAACAACTTGGAATTTCTTCCGATCAACCTCGCTAGTTTCGTCTGGACCTACTTGGACAGCAAGATCGATCTGGCCCGATTGCAATGCTTGAATACGAGCGGTGGGATCAGGAATTTGCAGAACTTGCATGGTGTCGACTTTAGGGCTACGCCACGAGGCTTTATTGGCCTGAAGCGAAATTGCAGTCGCGCCCCATTCTGTGACCGTAAATGGTCCAGTTCCGATTGGAGTTAATGCATACCCAGCAGCACCCAAGGTCTGCCACGCTTTTGGAGCTACCATCCAAACAACCGTAAGTTTGCGTGGGAGAATACTGTCGGCCGTCTTTGTCGTGATTGTGACGGTATTGCCGCTTCCTGAAACCGAAGAGATATTATTGACTTCAGCAGCAACGATGGTTTTGGCTCCGACTGGGTCTTGCGTCAAATAACTTAGCGTCGAAACAACAGAACTGGCATCAAATTTCTCTCCATTGGAGAACGTGACACCATCGCGAAGCGTGAGCGTCCAACTAGTGTCACTAGTTTGATTCCATTTTGTCGCAAGGCTTGGGACAAGATCGCCCTCTTCATTGATTGTGACTAGGGAATCGTAGATTGCAGCCATGGTGTAGATGCCAGGGGTTCCGATACCGACAAATGGATTTCCCTTGCCGGTGGGTAGAGCAGCGACGCCCACGCGGAAATTGCCACCCAATTTGGCAGGAGCTACAACCGGTTTCTTGACCTTTGGAATCGCTGCAACCCAGATTAGGTGGCCTTTCACCTTTGCACAGGTGAGCTTCAGAGCCTTCTTGCCGCTCTTGACGGTTACTTTTGCCTCTGCTTTTGAGCAGGCGGCTCCTGCTTTTGGCGAAGGAGCTGCTTGGGCAACGGTTCCACTCACAAAGAGCGCCGTTGTCATTACTGCGATAAGACCCCGAAAAATAAGGGTTCTGCGTTTTTTTGGCTGACCGGCGTTTACCTGCATGAAGACTCCTTTAGGACTATGCGGTGCGCAGCGGTTGGAGAGAACTGTTCCAATCTGCGGAAGGGCGTTCCTTGTGTCGGAATCTTAATGTACATTAGCATTCGCCTGTCAAGAGCCGTTCCGTAACGATCTTGTTTCTTCCAAATGCGAGAGCACCAAGAGCCCTTGAATTTGGAAGAGTCAGGTTGAAATTTCAAGAAGAACGAGCGCCGAGACTGTCCAAAATCGGTCTGATCGAGGGACCGCTCACGCTGAAAGGGACTCAAAATGAGTATTTCTGCAGGTGCTGGAGGTCGTGGATACATAGGCACGATGACCGCCATGCCAAAGTATGACGATGAAAGTTTTCTAGACTTTGTCGAAGGATTTCGCCTCTGGGCGCTTCAAAAACTCAATCCCATTGCTTCGCGCGCCCTCGAATCTGCCCTTCCCAGCCAAGGGATTCGAGACGAAAAAGATTTAGAGATCACTAATCTCCAGAGAGTTGCTGATCCCATTCCCGTGATTGCCATTCGGAACCGCATCCTGAGCAGTACGCAAGGCATGAACTGGAATCGCATCCTCGATTCCTACAGCACCAAACGTGAAGAACTCCTGGGCGAACTTACTGGTTGCGAAGCAGATGGCCCGGGCACGTTGAAGTGGGACCCATCGTTTCATTATCCACGGTATTACACCGTCGTGGAATATCATCGCCAACCTGGCGGGTATCACCATGATGACCTTGGCGGTCACGTG
>JBAZYI010000058.1:0-9511 GCA_041659345.1 Candidatus Nanopelagicaceae bacterium
CTCAGACTGCTGTCCAAACCCGCGGGAAGAACTTCCAACTGTGGCGCAAGCAAGTAATTGATTTTCAGTGGGAAAAGCGAGAAAGGGTGATGCCTCCTTTTCACCGGCAGTTCTAAAAATTCTCTCATCTCTTGCTCTAGGAATGTTCCTAGCTGCGTTGGACCAGACGGTGATGTCAACGGCCGGGCCAACGATTGCCACCCACTTTGCACAACTTCCCAACCAGAGTTGGTTGCTAACGACCTACCTTTTAGCGTCTTTGATCACAACACCTATCTATGGCCGACTATCGGATGGTTTTGGACGACGCCCGCTATTTCTCGGAGCGCTCGTTCTCTTTCTTATTGGTTCCTCTTTCGCTGCTGTCGCGCCAACTTTCACTCTGCTGATTCTCGGCAGGACCGTCCAGGGTCTGGGAGCTGGCGGACTATTGTCCCTCGCCTTTGCAGTTATTTCCGATCTTGTTCCGCCACGAGAAAGAGCGCGATACATACTTGTTTTTGTAGCAGTCTTCGGCTCATCCAGTTTGCTCGGTCCGATAGTGGGCGGGGTGATAGCCACACAGAATTCCATTCTTGGAATCGCTGGCTGGCGGTGGATTTTCATTGTGAATATTCCAATCGCACTCGTTGCTATTTACCGTGCGCTTCGATTTCTGCACATCAAGCAAGAACTTCACCGACATTCCTTCGACTGGTGGGGAGCCTCCCTGTTCAGTATCTTCGTTCTATCCCTTTTGCTCGTCAGCCAATCAACTGTCTCCGCAAGCATTACTCATTGGCGTCCGTACCTAGTTTTCTCACTTCCCTGTATCGCCCTACTTTTTCTCTTCACCGAACGGCGTTTAGGAGATACTGCATTAATCCCAATCCATTTCTTCAGAAATCGAATTTTTGTCATCACCTTGACCGCAAGTTCGTTCTCAGGCGCAGCAATGTTCGTAGGTCTTGTCCTCGTTCCGCTCTCAGTTCAAGTTGTGCACGGCAAAAGCCCTGCGATGGCGGGTTTGACCCTTCTCCCGATGGGCGTTGGTAATCTCATCGGCTCCGGATTGGCCAGTCGCTCAATTGCCAAGACTGGTTACTACAGATGGCTCGCTACGGTCGGACTTCTCGCGTTCTCGTTCGGATTCCTTATCCTTAATCTGAGCTCGCAATTGTGGGCAGTGGCTCTGGCTGTCATCTCCTTGGGATTCGGTTCTGGTCTAGTCACACAATTTGGATCGGTTGTGGCTCCGCATTCGCTAGGGCGAAAACATAGGGGTTCGGGATCGGCAATAAATACCTTCGCCAGGCAATTAGGTGGCCTGCTCGGGGTAGGACTCTCGCTCGCCGCCATCTTCCAACACTGGAAGTTTCATGGGAGCCTGACTCCTGAGAGCCTGGATCACGTGGGTAATTCGTTAAGAAATTTGGATACCGCCTCCCGCACTGCATTCGTTAGCGCAGCAAAGCCGGTCTATTTAGTCAGTGCTTTCTTCTTACTTGGGGTCGCCCTCTTGTCTCGCTGGATCCCCAACGAGAAGTTGGAGCAAGAAGAGATAAAAAGTGAGACGAATATCCCTTAAAAGAATTGGAATTCTGGTGGCTATTACGCGCCAAAGTGGGAAGATAAGCGAGTGGCGAAGCCGGTAATCTCCTTGGATCAAGTTGTTATTCGATTCGCTGGTGATAGCGGAGACGGTATGCAACTCACTGGAGACCGCTTCACGATGGATACAGCAAGCCTTGGAAATGACCTCTCAACGCTGCCAAGTTACCCCGCAGAAATTCGTGCCCCGCAGGGCACTCTTCTGGGCGTCTCCTCTTTTCAACTTCACTTTGCCGACCATCTCATCCAGACCCCAGGCGATGCCCCGGATATCCTGGTTGCAATGAACCCGGCTGCGCTCAAAGCCAATATTCGTGATCTGCGAAGAGGCGCAACAATTATTGTCGATAGCGATGAATTCACTACTCGGAATCTCACTAAGGTCGGCTACGCGACCAATCCACTAGAAGATGATTCTCTCGATAGTTACAAAGTTCACGCGGTCGCTCTCACCTCGCTCACTGTCGCAGCGCTATCCAATCTTTCTCTTTCGCGTAAAGAAGCAGAACGATCCAAGAATATGTTTGCACTCGGATTGCTCTCATGGATGTACCACCGCCCAGTTGAGGCCACAGAGAATTTCTTAAGGGCCAAATTTGGGAAAAAACCCGAAATCCTGGAAGCAAATCTTCTTGCCTATAAGACCGGATGGAATTACGGGGAGACAACTGAAGACTTTGCAGTTTCGTATGAAATTGCTCCGGCAAAGATGCCTCCAGGCAGATACAAAAATATCAGCGGAAATGTCGCCCTCGCCTACGGCTTGGTGGCTGCCTCCCAGCAGAGCGATCTCACACTCTTCTTAGGTTCCTACCCAATTACGCCTGCTTCTGACATTTTGCACGAACTTTCCAAGCAGAAGAAATTTGGAGTGATCACCTTCCAAGCAGAGGATGAGATTGCTGCCGTTGGCTCTGCCTTAGGTGCTTCATACGGCGGTTCCCTCGGCGTTACATCCACATCTGGACCTGGGGTTGCACTTAAAGGCGAAATGATTGGCCTTGGAGTGATGCTCGAACTCCCGCTCATCATTGTCGATGTTCAACGAGGTGGGCCATCAACGGGACTACCAACTAAGACGGAGCAGGCCGACCTTCTCCAAGCAATGTTCGGCCGCAACGGTGAATCTCCAGCCGCCGTTATTGCACCTGCCACTCCGAGTGATTGTTTTGACATGGCGATGGAAGCGGTACGAATTGCGACCACGTACCGTGTCCCGGTCTTTCTGATGTCTGATGGTTACATTGCCAATGGCTCTGAGCCTTGGAGGATTCCCGAGGTTGCTGACCTTCCAGATTTGCACGTCGAGTTTGCGAAAACGCAGGAAGATTTCAAACCATACTTACGCGATCCGAAAACACTCGCCCGTCCTTGGGCAATTCCTGGCACAAAAGGAATTGAGCACCGTATTGGCGGCGTAGAGAAAGCCGACGTCACGGGAGAGATCTCCTACGATCCCGCTAATCACGATTTCATGGTCCGCACACGTGCCGCAAAAGTCGCTGGGATTACTGTTCCAGAGATCATCGTTGATGATCCGAGTGGAGATGCCGAAGTGCTTTTGCTCGGATGGGGATCAACATTTGGACCAATATCTGCTGCCGTTGAAACACTTCGAGTTAATGGCGAGAAGATTGCGCAAGCACATATTCGCTACATCAATCCTTTCCCTAAGAATCTTGGAAGCATTCTTGAAAAGTACTCAAAAGTCATCGTCCCCGAAATGAATCTTGGCCAGTTGGCCATGTTGCTCCGGTCCCAGTTTCTGAAGGACGTCATTGGATACAACATGGTGAGAGGTCTTCCATTCACGACCGCGGAAATTGTCGAAGCAGCGATGGAGGTGCTCCATGACTGATGTGGCATTAACAAAGAAGGATTTCACTTCTGATCAAGAAGTGCGTTGGTGTCCGGGTTGCGGAGATTATTCGATTCTCTCCACGATGCAGTCCTACCTGCCTGAACTTGGAATCCCGCGTGAAAATATAGTTTTCATTTCGGGGATTGGCTGCTCCTCTCGTTTTCCTTACTATCTCAACACTTTCGGCATGCACTCGATCCATGGTCGCGCTCCAACGATTGCCTCCGGACTGGCGATTTCGCGCCCCGATCTCACAGTCTTTGTCATAACTGGAGATGGCGATTCACTGTCAATCGGCGGCAATCACCTCATCCACACACTTCGCCGAAATGTTGAACTGAAGATCCTGCTATTCAACAACCAGATTTATGGATTGACTAAGGGTCAATATTCTCCAACTAGCGAGCAAGGCAAAATCACAAAGTCCACGCCATTGGGTTCGCTGGACACTCCCTTCAATCCAATTTCACTGGCACTGGGAGCCGAAGCATCATTTGTTGCTCGCACCATAGATAGCGATCGAAAGCACCTCACGGAGACTCTCCGTGCTGCGACGGCCCACAAAGGCTCTGCGTTGATAGAGATCTACCAGAACTGCCCAATCTTCAATGATGGCGCTTTCGATCTAGTAAAAGATAATGAGACCAAAGCGGCCTCACTTTTGCAGATGGTTCACGGTGAGCCAATAAAGTCTTCAACGCACGGCCTAGTACATGAAGGTGCGTCTCTCAAGGTGGTCGAGCTTGGATCAGTCTCCGAGAACGATCTCGTCATTCACGATGCGCATAATCCTGATCCTGCGTACGCATTTGCACTCTCACGCCTTACTTCGATGGACCACAACCACGTTCCTGTTGGAGTTTTCCGCGATGTTGTTCGCCCCGGATATTCTTCTATGGTCAACAACCAAATTTCAGAAATTATTGCTAAACAGGGAGCTGGCGATCTAAATAGCCTCCTCACCAGCGGCGATACCTGGGTTGTCGCGTAGATTTAGCTCTTCTTAAGAATATTTAATGCCCACTGCCGGACTGAGTTGGACGATCCCGGCGCCGCAAGGAGTTCGAAAATTCGCGAACGCTCTTCACCTCTCGCAACGAACAACTCTGAAATTGTGATTCCATGCGATGGTTTGCCCACCATCACGATCTCATCCCCTGCGCCGATATGACCCTCTTCAATAATCCGCAAGTAAGCGCCAGATCGCCCCGCATCGGTGAATTCCTTGATTAAGTTGGGACGATCCCAAAATCCCGCAAAAACCCGACAAGGAGTTCTCGGTTGTGAAACTTCTACAAGCGCAGTTCCGATACTCCAACGTTCACCAATGACCGCTTCATTTAGGTCTATACCCTCGGTGGTGAGGTTCTCACCAAATCTGCCATTGGAAATCACGATCCCCAATTCGTTTTCCCACCAGTTGGCATCTTCCCGCGAATAGGCATAAACCGCCTTGTCAAAGCCGCCATGGCTCTTGCGATTGGCAACGACATCTCCCTCAACCGCATTTTCTGCCAACGTAACTCGACCTGACACTGATCTCTTGTCGATGCCGGTTCGGCCAACACTTCCGGTCCACTCACCCTCGTGAGCAAGATAGGTGACATTTACTGAGATGACTTCTCCCGAACCCGGCAACATAAGGGTCGAGCGTACGCAGGTTGAAGATGAGTATCAATCATTCCACACTCGTTCCGTCAAGGTTACCGCTGGCCATATCTATTCACTCGCTTCAGAGAATTGGCTTGCGTACAGGTCATAATAGAATCCACGATTCGCCATCAACTGACTATGGCTTCCCTGTTCGACAAGTTTGCCCTTGTCCATCACCAGAATCGTGTCTGCATCTCGAATTGTCGAAAGTCGGTGGGCAATCACAAAGCTTGTTCTACCCGCTCTCAACCGACTCATTGCCTGCTGTACGAGAATCTCTGTGCGGGTATCTACCGAACTTGTTGCCTCATCCAGAATGAGGATGGCCGGGTCTGCCATGAAAGCCCGGGCAATTGTTATGAGTTGGCGCTCTCCATTTGAGACTGTCGCGTTGTCATCGGTCAGGAGTGAGTCATAACCATCTGGCAGCGAACGTAAGAAATGATCGATATTCGCGGCTTTTGCCGACTCTACGACCCTCTCATGAGATGGATCGGGACTGCCGAAGGCAATGTTTTCGCGCATCGATCCGGTAAAGAGCCAAGTGTCCTGCAGAACCATTCCGAACTGTCGGCGAAGATCATCCCGAGTGAAGTTCCGGATATCTGTGCCATCCAAAGTGATGGTTCCGGAATCTATTTCATAGAAGCGCATTATGAGATTGACTAGCGTTGTTTTTCCAGCACCCGTTGGTCCGACGATGGCGATCGTTTCCCCGGGTTTCACTGATAGAGAGAAATTATCGATCAATGGTTGATCGGGTTGGTACCTAAAGGAAACATCCCTAAATTGAATCTCTCCGACTGCGCGATCAATGTCCGCCGCTTCCATGGTATCTGGACTCTCCTCGGTTGCATCAAGGAGTTCAAATAATCTCTCTGCGGAAGCAACTCCCGACTGGACCATATTTGCCAACCCGGCTATTTGAGATAGAGGCATTCCAAATTGACGTGAATACTGAATAAATGCCTGAACATCGCCCAGCGACATGCTCCCAGTTGCAACTCGATAACCACCGAGGACAGCTATCGCAACATAGATCAAGTTGGAGATTAGAGCGGTCATTGGCTGAATAATTCCCGAAATAAACTGCGCCTTGAAGGTTGACCTGTACAACTCCTCATTTAATGTCGTGAAGTCTTTGATGGCCTTTTCTCTCTGTCCGAAGACTTTGATAAGTGCATGCCCCGTGTGCATCTCTTCAACATGTCCATTAAGTTTGCCAGTCCAATCCCATTGCGCAATGAATTCTTTCTGGGAGCGCTTGGCTATTCGAAGCGAGGCGAACATGCTCAACGGGATTGCAATGAGCGAAACAAGGGCGAGCTCTGGACTGATCCATACCATCATCGCCAGAACAGAAACGATTGTCAGGATCGAATTGAGGATCTGCGAGAGTCCCTGCTGCAACGAGTTGGAAATATTATCGATGTCATTGGTGACTCTGCTCAAAAGATCACCGCGTGATTGAGAATCAAAATATCTCAGTGGTAATCGGCCGATCTTCTCTTCAGCCAGTCTGCGAAGGCGAAAGACAGTCCGCTGTGTTACTCCGGCCATCAGATAGCCCTGGAGCCACATAAATAATGAAGATATGAGGTATAGGGCAATTACTAGAAATAACAAGCGAGAGACAGCTTGGAAATCAATGCCCTGCCCCGGAATGACAGAACTCTTTTCGAGCATGTCTGCCAGGCGATTTTCACCTTTTGCCCTCATGCCCGCAATCGCCTGCGCTCTGGTTATTCCGCTTGGCAAGTTGCGGCCTAAGAATCCATAGAAAACATGATTGACCGCTTGACCCAGAATCTTTGGACCAAATGATCCGATTACAACGCTGATAGTTATAAGTGAAAGTACAAAACCCAAAGTTTGCCGTTCGGGTCCGAGTTCGCTCAAAAGTCTCTTAAGGGAGCCTTTGAAATCTTTGGATTTCGCCGGAGGTCCCCCAAACATTGCCGGCATGGGGCCAACACCCTTCGAACGTTGGGCCGTACTCACCGGGCGTTCTGTACTCATGCTGCCTCGTCTGGACTCAACTGCGACAGGACAATCTCACGGTACGTTTCACAGCTTGCCATGAGTTCATGGTGGTTTCCGATTCCGGCGATGATACCCGCGTCCAGCACAATGATCTGGTCGGCTCCCAAAATCGTGCTCACCCGCTGAGCAACCACGATGAGGGTCGAATCTTTTGCCTCTGCTTCAAGAGCAGTACGCAGTTTGGCGTCAGTCGTGTAGTCAAGTGCCGAAAAACTATCATCAAGAATGTAGATCTTCGGATGCTTGGCAACTGCCCTGGCGATTGATAGACGCTGCCTCTGACCTCCAGAAAAGTTTGTTCCGCTCTGCGAAACTAGTGATTCCAATTTCTCGGGAAGGTCGCTCACGAAATCGGTTGCTTGTGACACTCTCAGTGCATTCCATAAATCATCATCGGTCGCATCCGGATCGCCATATCGCAAATTTTCTGCGATGGTGCCACCGAAAAGAAACGCACGTTGCGGAACTAAGCCGATTTCCGACCAAAGATCCTCAAGGGACTGTTCACGAACATCTATCCCATCCAAAAGAATCGAACCACCCGTAACATCAATAAAGCGGGGAATCAGATTGAGAAGAGTGCTCTTACCGCTGCCCGTGCTTCCGACGATCGCAGTAAATTGACCCGGCTCTGCTTTAAAACTAATATCTGAAAGCACTGGCAATTCGACTCCAGGGTAACGAAACTCGACTTCACGGAACTCAATCATTCCCTTTCGCTCCTGAGGAGACCTCGGATTGGATGTTTCAACAACCGAGGAAGGTGTTTGTAAAACCTCCTGAATTCGCTCTGCACTGGCCGCTGCTCGAGGAATCATCAAAGACATCATTACAGCCATCATGACGCTCAAAAGCAACTGCATGATGTAGGCGAGAAAGGCTGTTAAGTCACCGATCGGCATTTCCCCGCTATCAACGAGTTTTCCACCAAACCAGATGACCGCGACGCTGGAAACATTCAATAGCAATATGAGTGAGGGGAACATAACCGCAAAAGTTCGCGTCACACTCAAAGTTGTGTTCATGAGATCTTCACTCGTTTGGGCAAAGCGCTCTTCCTCAAAACGAGTTTTTACAAACGCTCGGATGACACGCACTCCACTAATCTGCTCGCGCAACACCAAGTTAATGCGATCAATTTTGACTTGCATTGTTCGAAAGAGCGGTACAACTCTTCGAAGTAATGCCCAGATGAGAAGCGCCATAACGGGTACCGCAACGAGAATAAGTGCCGAAAGTTTGAGGTTGGTCCGGATAGCCATAATCGAAGCACCGATACCTGTAATCGGCGCACTCACCATCATGGTCATTCCCATGAAGAGCACCATCTGCACCTGTTGCACATCATTTGTATTTCGAGTGATCAGTGACGGTGCGCCGAATTGATTTAGCTCGCGGGCCGAGAAAGTTTCAACCGCAGTAAAGACTGCACCTCTCAAATCTCTTCCAAATGCCATCGCAATTTTCGCACTGAAATACGCCAGCACGATCGAGGCAAGCATGATCAATGCTGAGGCGGCCAACATGATCGCCCCTATTTTCCAGATGTAGGAGACGTCTCCCTTAGCCACGCCATTGTTGATGAGATCGGCATTGAGGGTTGGTAGATAGAGGTTGGCGATGGCCTGAATCAGAAGGAGAGCGAGAACGAGAACAACGCCCTTTCCATAAGGGCGCAGGTATCTCTTCAACAAATCAATGAGCACTCGTTCAATCCCAACTTTCCGTCTCTGATAGACCCTATCGGTTCCAGGTCATCGCTTGAGGATTAAAGCGTCCCCCTGACCCCCGCCGCCGCACAGTGCCGCAACTGCGTAACCACTGCCCTTGTTACGGAGTTGATAAGCCAGATGCAAGACCAACCGCGCTCCGGACATTCCAAGGGGGTGCCCGACTGCAATAGCTCCGCCATGAACATTTACCGAATCCGATGTGAATCCCAAGGCATTCGATGAAACAATCCCAACTGCCGCGAAGGCTTCATTTATCTCGACAAAATCAAATTGATCTAGGCCGATTCCCTCTTTTTTCGCCGCCACCTTAATCGCATTCGCGGGTTGCTCATGAAGGGACGCATCTGGTCCAGCCACCATGCCTTGAGCCCCGATTTCACAGAGCCAATTAAGACCCAATTCAATGGCTCTTTCTTTCAACATTACAACCACCGCCGTAGCACCATCTGAAATCTGCGATGCGGATCCAGCAGTGATGGTGCCAGTTGGCGAGAAAACCGGCTTGAGTTTTGACAATGCTTCTAACGAAATTTCTACGCGGATGCCTTCATCCTTGGCGAAGAGCGTTACATTTCCTTTGCGATCCTTGAGTTCAGCTGGGACGATTTCCTCGTCGAATGCGCCCTCAGAT
>JBAZYI010000059.1:0-9083 GCA_041659345.1 Candidatus Nanopelagicaceae bacterium
GGTCTTGCCGGTACCAGCGGGACCAATTCCAAAAGTAATCGTATTCTCATCAATTGCGTCCACATAGTGCTTCTGGTTGGCAGTCTTGGGCCGAATCGATCGTCCGCGATTACTCAAAATATTGAGCGAGAGAACTTCTGCGGGATGGTCCTGCGGGACCTGACGCATCATGGAGATGGAGCGAAGAACAAGTTCGCCTGAGAGCAACTGCCCGGATCGAATGACAACGAGCAACTCATTAAGGAGATCTTCAAGACGGCGACCCTCTTCTGAATCACCCTGGAAAGTAATCTCATTTCCACGGACAGTGATTGTCAGGGTTGGAAAGGCAGACTCAATAATTCGTAGGTGAGAATCGGTAGGACCAAGCAGAGCGACCATCGGAATGGCGCTGGGCACCGCAAATAAGGTTCTTTCCATTGGACTTATTCTACGGCCATTGGCGCAGTGAGTGGCGCCGAACTAACCGGGCGGCCAACCAAATGGTCGACCACCGAGAAGGTGTAAATGAGCGTGAAAAACACTCTGACCAACTGATTCACCGGTATTGAAAACACTCCGATACCCATCTAGCCCTTCAGATTCTGCAATTTCGGCTGCGGCGCTGTGAAGTGCGGCCACAATGACCGCGGAGATTCTCGAAAGTTTGCCAACATTCTCAATGTGAACCGTCGGAACAATGATGACGTGCGTAGGCGCTTGCGGGTTAATGTCGCGGAACGCGACAACATTCTCATTTCGATAGACGATAGTTGCAGGAATATCGCCATCAATTACTTTACAGAAGACGCAATCGGGATCCAGATCCATTGAATGTATATCTTTCTACTAGTTGTTACCAAATTCCCAGGGCAACACTGATTGCCGAGACACCAGCAATCCCAGCATGGGCAGAGCGGAAGATCGGACGGCCTAGTTTGACTAACTTAGCGCCCTCCTTACTCATATCGAGTAATTCCTCATCGGTCAGCCCACCTTCAGGACCGACGACAAGAACCACAGATTGAATACGCGCGACTTTCGAAACAATTTCCGTAAGTTTCTCCGTTGCATGTGCATCCAGTACCAGGGCCAAATCGGCACTCCTAATAATTGCGAGCACTCGAGCAGAATCTGCTACATCGGCCACTGCCGGTAGGTAATAACGGCGCGATTGCTTGCCAGCTTCAATGACCGCCGCCTGCAATTTACCGACGCCATCTGGAAGACGTCCAATTGATCGCGCTGCCTGCCATGGAACGATCCGATCCACCCCTGATTCAACAAGAAGTTCGAGGTTCTCTCGAGTTCGCTCACCCTTTGTAATCGCTTGAATCACCGTAATTGTGATTTCACGTTGCTGTTGGTATCCAGATTCCAGCACCGCTAAATCGACAGATGTCTTATCCACCGCAGTGACGCAAGCTCGTGACCAGTGACCATGGCCATCTGAGAGAAGCAACTCTTCACCCGGAGTTGCACGAAGGACGCGCGCAAGATGATGCCCGACGTGACCAACCAAACGAATACGCTCGTTGATTTCCGTTGGGAGTTCTGCAACATAGAAAAGTGGCAACATCAGCGGAACGCATCTCGGAACTTATTGAAAAAGCCCCCGTCGTGGCGCTGCATCTGAGATTCGCCCTCTTTCTCTCCCCGCAAGCGAGCAAACTTGCTCAGCAACTCCTCCTGCTCCTTATTTAGTTTAGTCGGAGTATGAACATCTACATGGACTATCAAATCGCCACGCCCGCCACCTCTCAGGTGAGTGACTCCCTTTCCCCTTACCGTGATTGCTGATCCACTTTGAGTACCTGCCTTGATCACGACAGGAATCGGCCCGTCAAGAGATTCGACCGTCAACGTAGTTCCAAGAGCGGCAGCGACCATCGTAATTCCCAGGGATACGTGCAAGGTATCTCCTTCACGAGCAAGAAATTCATGCGGAGTTTGCACGATTTCAACATAGAGATCACCAGCAGGCCCGCCGCCCGGCCCAACTTCACCGCGGCCAGACATTTGAATGCGATTACCCGTTTCGACTCCGGGTGGAATTTTCACCATAATCGTCTGACGCGTTCGTACGCGGCCATCTCCTGCGCATTCATTGCAAGGATTCTTAATGACACTGCCATAACCCTGGCAATTAGCGCACGGTCTGCTCGTCATTACCTGACCAATGAAAGACCGAGTGATCTGTTGAGTCTCACCACGTCCTCGACAGATCTCGCAGATCTGCGGCTTTTCGCCTTCAGCACAACCAGAACCGTCGCACTTATTGCAAACAACTGCGCTTTCGACCGTTATTTCTCGCTCGGTTCCAAAGCATGCTTCATTGAGATCTACCTCAATGCGAATAAGTGCATCTTGACCAGCACGTACGCGAGGTCGAGGACCACGATTTCCCCCGCCCCCAAAGAATGCATCCATAATGTCGCCGAAACCAAAACCAGCTCCGCCAAATCCGTTGGACGAGCCACCGCGGTCATAATCCTGTCGTTTCGCAACATCGCTTAAAACTTCATAAGCAGCGGTGATCTCCTTAAACTGGTCTTGAACCGCAGGGTCAGGATTGATATCTGGATGCAATTCACGGACGAGTTTGCGATACGCGCGTTTTATCTGGTCTTGTGTGGCATCGCGCTCAACGCCCAAGACTTCGTATAAATCTGCCATTACGATCCTTCATTCATGTAGCGACTCACGTAACGGGCAACGGCCGAAACGGCCGCGATCGAACCCGCATAATCCATGCGGGTCGGCCCGATAATTCCGAGGGCGCCAAGTGGGGAGTTATCACTGCCATAGCCAACCGAAATGAGACTGGTCTGACGCAAATTTTCTTCCGTCTGCTCTTCACCAATTCGAACATGCACCGTATCGCTAACATCGCCAAGAAGACGCAGCAGTACAACTTGTTCTTCGAGCGCTTCGAGAATCGGGTGAATCTGGGCGGAGAAATCCTCACGAAAACGAGCTAAATTCGCTGTACCCGCAAGCACAACTCTCTCCTCCGGTTTTTCAAGTGCCATTTCAGTCAAAGTCGTGATGATAATTCCAACATCGCCTCGGTCTGGATCGGTGTATGTCTTGAAAAGGAGATTCATTTTTTCAGAAATGTCTAGCAATCGCTGCCCAACAACACTCTGATTAAGTCTGGTACGAAGCGTCGTTACGAAGTTCTCGTGGAGATCATGACCAAAATCAATAACACGTTGTTCAACTCGACCCGCATCGGTAATAAGAATAACCATCAACCGTGAAGGAGTGAGTGAGACCAATTCAAGGTGACGGACTCTAGATTTCACAATGGAGGGATATTGGACTACCGCAACCTGCTTAGTCACATCGGCCAATAGTCGGACGGTACGCATCACTACATCATCCAGGTCATGAGCACCCTCTAGAAAACTTTCAATTGCTCGTCTCTCTGGAGCAGAAAGTGGTTTGACGGTTGCCAATTTATCTACGAAGACTCGATACCCCCGGTCGGTTGGAACGCGACCTGCACTGGTATGAGGGTGAGTGATAAGACCTTGCTCTTCAAGCAGGGCCATCTCATTGCGGATGGTTGCGGGTGAAATTCCCAAGCTGTGTCTGTCAGCAATCGCCTTAGATCCAACCGGTTCTTGGGTGGCAACATACTCATCGACGATAGCGCGGAGGATTTCTAAGCGACGGGACTCCATAGATGCCAACTAGATAGTTACGAGAGCGATTGAAATCAGGGTCAGCAGAAAGAACGCTGGGAAAGATGCGCGAATCTTCTCGGTTTTGAAATGGAAATACATCGCGCCACTCATGTCTACCCAGAGAATTACCAGAGCACACCACTGAACAAATGCGTTTTGGAGTCCAATAATGACTCCAAGTGCGGCAAGAGCTTCAATGACACCGATAATGCGGGCAAGACCATCCTTCACATTCACCTCGCGGGTGATGGCAAGTCCGCGCTCATTGCCACTTGCCTTCATGAGGCCAGAAATGACAAAAACAAGCGCTAGAACTGAGGAAATAATGACGTGATAGGTGTGCATAGGACTACAAGGTACTACACAACTAATTCGCGCACGATTCGGTCTGCAATTAGGCGCCCCTGGGGCGTCAATTGCAGGGATCCCTCGCTCCATCGCGATTTATCAAGGTGGCCGCTTTCACGATAGCCCTCAACTCTAGAAATCTGCTCGACCGTTAGGTCACTCAGAAGGATTCCGTAGTTCATACGAATAGAAAGCATCGCTTTCTCATCGCTTACTTGTTGCGGGGTGAGAGTTTCTCGTTCTTGCACAGGTGATTGGGAATTGATAAGAGCGTTCTTGTATGCATTTGGGTGTTTGACGTTCCACCACCGTATTCCGTTGAGATGGGAGTGGGCGCCGGGTCCCAACCCCCACCAATTCGCATTCTTCCAGTACGCAACGTTGTGCCTAGATTCATGACCGGACTTTGCCCAGTTGCTCAACTCGTACCAAGACAGACCGGATGCTTCGCACATTTCATCGACGAGTAAATACATATCTGCCATGAGGTCATCGTTGGGCATTGATAGATCGCCTCGCTTGATTTGAGCGGCGAGTTTTGTTCCGGTTTCAACGATGAGCGCATATGCGCTTAGGTGATCGACACCAAGTGAAAGAGCAGATTCAACCGAAGTTTTCCAATCTTCCAGGCTCTCCCCCGGTGTCCCGTAAATGAGATCCAAACTCACACTCTCAAATCCAGCATCCCTGGCCTCTTGAACGACACGGGCAATGCTTTCAGGATTGTGCGTACGGTCCAAAATCTTCAACACATGAGGCACTGCGGATTGCATTCCGAAAGAGATTCGATTGAACCCAACTTCTCGCAACTCTTTGAGTTTCTGGGCATCGACCGTGTCAGGGTTTGCCTCAAGGGTGATCTCGCAGGCTGGTGAAAGATCCCAACGCTCTTCTATTGCCGAGATCACCCGTCCGAGATCACGCGCCGGGAGCAGACTTGGAGTGCCTCCCCCAAAGAATATTGTGGGGACAGCGCCAGGGGCTTCCAGATGAGCAATCTCGAGTTCTCGAAGTACAGCGTCTATGTAATCAAATGAGACTGTTTCTAGCGTGCCGCCTTCGCGCAATTCACTCGGCGTGTAGGTATTGAAATCGCAGTACCCGCATCGCTTTACGCAATAAGGAATGTGCACATAAAACGAAATATCATCAGACTGAATCGCAGCCATGATTACTTCCTGGCGGCCTTCGCTTTATCAATATCGGCGTCAGTTGCGAGGGCGGCAACGAATGCCTCCTGTGGAACTTCGACTCGTCCCACCATCTTCATCCGCTTCTTGCCCTCCTTCTGCTTCTCAAGGAGTTTGCGCTTTCGCGAAATATCTCCGCCGTAACACTTTGCAAGAACGTCTTTACGGATGGCACGGATATTCTCACGGGCAATAATTCGTGAACCAATTGCGGCCTGAATAGGAACCTCAAATTGTTGGCGTGGAATAAGGGCGTGCAATTTGGCGGTCATCATCAGCCCATAGGCATATGCCTTATCGCGATGGACGATGGCGCTAAATGCATCAACCGCTTCACCCTGTAGCAAGATATCGACCTTGACGAGATCACCTTCGGCATCGCCAATTGCTTCGTAATCAAGGGATGCGTAGCCACGAGTGCTGGATTTCAATTTATCGAAAAAATCGAAAACAATTTCCGCAAGTGGAAGCGTGTAGCGGATCTCTACGCGATCTTCGGAGAGGTAATCCATACCCAGTAAGACACCACGTCGTTGCTGGCAGAGTTCCATAATTGCGCCGATGAATTCACTGGGAGCAAGAATGGTCGACCGGACAATTGGTTCTTCAACACTCATGATTTTGCCGGTGGGAAATTCGCTGGGATTGGTCACAATTACGTCTTTGCCATCATCGAGTTTCACTTTGTACACAACGTTGGGTGCGGTTGAGATCAGACTGAGCTTCGATTCGCGCTCAAGTCTTTCGCGGACAATTTCCATGTGCAGCAGACCGAGGAAACCGCAACGGAAACCAAAACCAAGGGCCGCCGAGGATTCTGGCTCGTAAACCAATGCCGCGTCATTGAGTTGAAGCTTGTCGAGTGCTTCACGCAAGAGCGGGTAATCCGCGCCGTCGAGTGGGTAGAGGCCGGAAAAAACCATTGGCTTTGGGTCTTTGTAGCCCGCAAGTGGCGTCTTTGTGGGGTTGTTGTAATTAGTGACCGTGTCACCAACACGTGACTGGCGAACATCCTTCACACCGGTGATGAGGTATCCAACTTCGCCAACACCCAGGCCTTTGCTTGGAAGTGGCTCCGGAGAAATCACGCCAACTTCGAGCATCTCGTGACGGACACCAGTTGAGAACATTTGAATCTGATCGCGGGCAGTCAGATGCCCATCCACAACACGGACGTACGTGACCACTCCGCGGTAGACGTCATAGACCGAGTCGAAAATTAGTGCGCGTGCCGGTGCATTTGGATCGCCTTGGGGCGGTGGAATCTGCGCAATGATCTGGTCAAGAAGTTCGGGAACACCTGCACCGGTCTTTCCAGAGACCAGCAAGCAATCACTTGGTTCGCATCCGATGAGTTTGGCGAGTTCTGCTGCGAATTTCTCAGGTTGTGCGGCAGGAAGATCAATTTTATTCAAAACAGGAATTATTTTGAGATTGTTCTCCATAGCGAGATAAAGATTTGCAAGCGTCTGCGCTTCGATTCCCTGTGCGCAATCCACCAACAAGATCGCACCTTCACTTGCGGCGAGCGAGCGCGAAACTTCGTATGTGAAATCGACGTGACCGGGTGTATCGATCATGTTCAAGATGTATTCCTTGCCATCGATACCTGAGCGCCACGGAAGGCGGACGGCCTGGCTCTTGATAGTGATTCCGCGTTCGCGTTCGATATCCATGCGATCGAGGTACTGCTCGCGCATATTGCGGGGATCGACAACCTCTGTGATGCCGAGCATGCGGTCAGCTAAAGTGGATTTACCATGATCGATATGCGCAATGATCGCAAAGTTACGGATCTGTGCGGGATCGGTAGAGGCAGGTTGAGGTGCCTTTGCAATTGATATGGCCGGCATGAACCTAGCCTCGCGCAGTCGTCTGGATTAGAAAATTAACGAACGCCAGCTTTTGTAGCCGACTTAGCCATGGAAGACTTCTTGTTGGCTGCTGCATTCTTGTGAATAACGCCTTTAGCAACTGCGACATCAAGTGCCTGTGAGGCGGTGCGGAGTTCGGTGGTGATAACTGCTGAGTCACCGGAGGCAAGGGAGTCGCGAAACTTGCGCACGGCGGTCTTGATGGATGACCGGACCGACTTGTTGCGAAGGCGAGCCTTCTCGTTGGTCTTGATCCGCTTAATCTGGGACTTGATATTTGCCACGCGCGCTACTCCGACTCTGAAAGAACGATTTTCAACTGGTCCAAATGGATCAGGTAAGAGGGGAAGGCTACCAGCGAGAGCACTCCAGGCTCAAATTAGCCCAAGAGGTAGCCGAAGTGGGCTCAGATTAGCGCCTAGAACGGGCAATCTCGCTGACCGCTTTCTCTAGGGCATAGATCGGATCCACCGAGGCACCCTTTACCTGGGCATCAGCCTGGGCAATAGCAATGACTGCCTTCGCGATTCCCTGGGGCGACCAATGGGCTAGTTGACGACGGGCCTTATCGATCTGCCAGGGAGACATACCTAGTGCACCCGCCAGTTCGAAGGATTTTGCACCTCGGTTGGTTCCAGAGACTTTGGCCAATCCTCGTAAGGATGAGGCGATCGCACTGGTGACCATCACTGGATCGGTTCCGGTGGCAATGGCATTCCTCAATGTGAGCAAGGCTCGAGAGACATCTCCTTCGAGTGCGGCTTCGGCAACATCAAATCCTGTCGTCTCAATTTTCCCTTGGTGATACTTATCTACTATTTCTTCATCAATCACTCCGGTGGTATCGGATGCAATCTGAGTGCAGGCCGAAGTTAATTCTCGAAGATCATTTCCTGTCGCATTGACCAATGCATTGATAGCACCTGGTGTAATTTTCCGCCCGAGATCCAGGAGGACATTTTTTACAAAATCTTGCTTCTCGCTCTCCTTCTTCAATTGGTCGCAGGCGATTACCTCAGTTTTTGATTTCTTAATCTGGTCAAGAAGTGCTTTCCCTTTGACTCCGCCCTTATGAACGAAGATGACGGAGATTGTGGGATCTGAATCCTCGAGGAAGCGAGTGATCTCGCCTTTGCTCTCCTCAGGTAGATCCTGCAGATCGCGGATGACGAGGGCCCGTCTTTCCGAAAAAAGTGACGGAGCAAGAGCATCTGCAATATCTCCAGGTAGTGCCTCTGCACTGAAAATCGTCCGAACTTCTGCGCTCTCTTCACGCATCTGTACCAGAATCTTGGCGAGTGCGCGGTCAGCAAGGGCGGGCTCTGATCCCAGGAGCAGGTAGTTGCTCATGCCAACCTCACTTTCTGCCACCACGATCCTGCACTTGTATGAACGGTGAACCGGTGCGACCGGGCAACTATAGCGATCGCACCATTCTTATCTGTTCGGTAAATTCTGCTTCGCAGTCTATCCAGCGTGGCAAGCGTCTGCGCTGCGGGGTGTCCATATGGATTGCCTTCTCCGACGCTGATGATCGAAAGCTCTGGCGAGAGTCTTTCCATAAATTCCTTCACTTGGCGGGCTGAGCCGTGATGACTGACCTTGTAGATATCGACGTGACGGAGAAAGGGAAGAATCTCGGACTGCGCCTCTGGCTCTACGTCGCCCGCCGCAAGCAAAGAAAAGTCAGGACTAGCAATTTCGAGAACCACACTTGAGTTATTAATAACTGAACCCACTGCGCTGCCAACCGCGCTCGATTCAGAGTTATTTAACGGCCATAAGACCTTGATTGTGATCAGACCGCGCGAACTTGGAAGAGAGAAGATTGCCCCCTTCTTAGGCTCGACCAACGCTCGATCCCCTAGCCATTTTCCAACTTGGCCACTTTCAAAAAGCGGATCCTTGTTATTGCTCACCCACACTTGACCAATCGTGCGGCCGCGCAGCAATCCTGCCAAGCCCTCTACATGGTCAGCATGGAAGTTAGTGAGCACAAG
>JBAZYI010000060.1:0-8545 GCA_041659345.1 Candidatus Nanopelagicaceae bacterium
GCGAGCTCGCTCCTGCATAATTCGCGCGATTCGGTAAAGATACTTTCCCCGATCCTTTCCGCTCATCTTTGACCATACTGCTTCATACGAGATCCGAGCCGCATCTACTGCCGCATCTACCTCATCGGCTCCACCCAAGGAAATCTGACTCAAAATTTCCTCACTGGAAGGATTGAGAGTTGGAAAATGGTTCTTTCCTTGCGTGAATGAGCCATTGATGAAGTGCCCATATTCGGAATCGATAGTGACGATAGATCGCGATTCAAGCGCCGGTGCATATTCGAAGGTAGTCATCTCTATCCTGCCTTAATCAATCGTCACGTAATTTGGACTCGTGTAAAACCCTGTTCGCATTTTCATTCTTTGCATGAGCAAATCGTTGAGGAGCGCACTTGCGCCGATTCGGAATAGAGAAGGCGTGAGCCACTCCGGCCCGGCGGTCTCGTTGACAAGGACCAGTTGCTTGATGGCATCTTTAGTATTGCGAATTCCGCCCGCTGGCTTTACGCCGATTCGGTGCTGCGTCATCTGGTAAAAATCTCTAACTGCTTCAAGCATGACGAGAACAACGGGGGTAGTTGCTGCAGGGGTAACTTTCCCAGTCGAAGTCTTGATGAAGTCAGCGCCTGCAAGCATCGCAAGGAAGGAGGCTTTACGTACATTGTCGTAGGTGACAAGTTCGCCGGTCTCCAGGATTACTTTCAAGTGCGCACGATCCCCGCATATCTCTCGAATCGCGACAATCTCTTGGAAAACATCCATATATCTACCCGATAGAAAAGCACCACGATCGATCACCATATCGATCTCGGCAGCGCCAGCCAATATGGCGTCTTCTGTATCTTGAATTTTTACAGCCATCGATGCACGTCCTGCGGGAAATGCGGTTGCAACGGCTGCGACAGGAATTTCCTTTCCGCCGATGAGATCTAATTGTGTGCGCGCGATTGAAACCATGTCGTTATAGACGCATATGGCTCCAACGTGTGGAACTGACAAGTCAGAGGGATCTGGTCGGACTGCCTTTGCGCAGAGGGCGCGCACCTTCTCCGGTGTATCCGCGCCTTCAAGAGTGGTGAGGTCTATCATCGAAATAGCCAGATCAATCGCGAAATTTTTTGCAGAAGTTTTAATGCTTCGAGTTGCCAGCATGGCCGCTCGTGCTTCGGCCCCAGTTTGGTCGACTCCCGGAAGGGCGTGGAGGAAGTGCATCATCGAACTTTCACTTCCATCAATCAATCCGTAGAACTTCACTTACTCACTCTACCTTCAAGACCTGAAATGAGCAGATTTGTGAGTGGAACGCGAAGTTGATCAAGAATCTTCTCTGCATCCGCTCTACCTTTATGCGTTATAACTTCGAGGTAGCACTTCATTTTCGCTTCGGTGCCACTGGGGCGGATGATGACTCGGATATCACCCTCAAGCCAGAAGCGAAGCCCATCGGTCGGCGGTAACGCGCCTTTGGGTTTCATCAGGTCATCCATGGCTATTACTTGAAATCCTGCGATATTTCCAGGTGGATTGCTTCGCAACGAATTCAGTACTGTCTCAATTTGAGCTACATCGTTGACACGCACCGAAATTTGCTCAGTTCCGTGATAGCCATGCCGAATCCAGATTTCATTCAAGAGGTCTAGAAGCGTTCGGCCCTGGCTTTTGAGTTCTGAAGTTAGCTGTGTCAGAACCAGAGCGGCCGATATTCCATCTTTATCGTTCACCGTCTCGGAATCCACGCAGTATCCAATTGCCTCTTCATATCCAAAGGTGAGTCCTCTGATTTTCGCTAACCACTTGAACCCAGTAAGTGTCTCGCGATACTCCATTGAATAATGTGCTGCGATCTTCTTCAGTATTGAAGAAGAGACAATTGAGTTGGCCAGAATGCCGCCCGTGGATTTTGATGCGATGTATTCCCCAAGGAGTGCGCCTAGTTCGTCTCCGCGAAGCATTCTCCAACCCTGATCGGGGTCATTGACTGCAGCCGCGCATCGATCTGCATCGGGATCGTTGGCAATGACAAGGTCGGCTCCGAAATTTCGAGCAGTTTCCAAAGCCAGATCTATCGCACCGGGCTCCTCGGGATTTGGAAAAGGAACAGTCGGGAAGTCAGGATTTGGTGCTGCTTGTGCTTGGACGAGGATGGGCGACGCGTAACCGGCTTTATGAAAGACGTGTTGCAGAGTCTCGGTTCCAACGCCATGCATTGCCGTGTAGACGACTTTGATATCGCTCGGCCTAGAGACGAGTGAGGCGGTCTTTGATACGTATGAATGAATCACAGACTCATTAACGTTCTCCCAATCCTTGCCTCGTGGTTGGGAGGCGAGAGAAGTTATGAGAGAAATCTCGTGTGAAATCTCGGTATCCGTGGGGGAAACTATTTGAGATGCACGATATTCGATTCCATCGATTGTTCCGCCCAGATAAACCTTGTAGCCATTGTCCTGTGGTGGGTTATGGCTTGCAGTCACCATGATCCCCACATCCACTCCAAGGTTTTTTACTGCGAAAGCCAGCACGGGAGTTGGAAGCGGACGGGGGAGTACAAAGACTTTCATCCCTGCTCCACTCATGATTTCTGCACTTTCAAAAGTAAAATCTTCAGAGCCATGCCTGGCATCACGTCCGATAACGACGCTTGTAAGACCACGCTTCTTCATGAAGTTGGCAAGTCCTGCTGCAGTGCGTCCGACGACTGCGCGATTCATTGATGATGGCCCTGGCCCAATCGGCCCGCGCAACCCCGCCGTTCCAAATTGGAGAAAGCCGGAAAAATGTTTTCTTAGTTGCTCAAAGTTCTTTGTGTCGAGTAATTCGCGAAGTCGTTTTGCTGTCGATGGATCAGGATCATCTGCGATCCATTCTTCTACTTCAGCAATTAACGCGGCCTGCTCAGAACTCATGGCCTTAGAGTAGTTTTGGAATAACAGCCTTGAGAAGGGCTCCCATTCGACCAGCGGCTTCTTTGCCAGCTGCGATTACTTCCTTGTGATTGAGTTTCTCGCCGGTTATCCCAGCTGCCGCATTTGTGACAAGTGAAATCCCCAAAACCTGAGCGCCGAGGGCGTGAGCGGCAATGGCCTCTGGCACGGTGGACATTCCAACGAGGTCGCCACCAATCGTGCGCATCATGTGAATCTCTGCAGGGGTTTCGTACGCCGGTCCGCGCCAGTGGACATAAACGCCCTCTTCAAGAGAGGGATCTTCTTTTCTCACAATGTCGCGTATTCGCTTGCTATAAAGGTCTGTGAGATCTACGAAATCCGCTCCAATCAGGGGGCTGGTAGCGGTCAAAGAGATGTGATCTCGGATGAGTACTGGTTGGCCGACTCGGAATGCAGTGTTAATCGCACCGCAAGCGTTTGTGAGAATAACTATGGAGCACCCTGCTTTGACCGCAGTTCTCACAGCATGAACGACAGGTTCTAGACCTCCGCCTTCGTATAGGTGAGTTCTACCTAGGAAAACCAGTGCATTAAGTGGCCCGTGGTTGCCCTCTAATTCGTAAGAGCGAATTTTTCCAGAGTGGCCAACAACTGCAGGACGAAGGAAACCTGCAACGTCATGTGCGTCGAATTCGTGTGACGGAATTCCGAGTGCATCACACGCATCAACCCATCCCGAACCCATCACAAGTGCTATGTCATGTTTCGGTAACCCAGTTATTGCCGCTATTTCACGTGCAGCGACGCTCGCAGTTCCAATTGGGTCGCGATATAGATCCTTCAAATCGTTCTGGCTCATGCGTCAATAATGTCACAGAGAATGGCTCCATTTGAAACGTTTTCTCCGATTATCGCAACAAGGTTGGTGATGATTCCTGACTTATGGGCCATGAGTGGTTGCTCCATTTTCATAGCTTCAAGAACAATCACTAGATCTCCCATCTCAACGAAATCGCCTTCGCCTGCAGCAATTTTCACGACGGTCCCTTGCATGGGGCTCGTCAGGCCGTCACCGGTGACCAGTCCGCTCATTCCCTCTTTGGCGCGATGGCGCTTATGAATGGGTTCGGGTGCATGCAGAATCACATCAAAACGATGTCCATTTACTTCTGCTACCAGGTGTTCGTCAGCCGCATGAGTGGGAGCATGAAGTGTGTGTTTGGTGAATTCAGGGATTTCGTTGACGAATTCGCTTTCGATATAACTTGTATAGACAGAGAAATCATCCGTGAATGCTCTGTCCTGAAGAATTGCCCGATGAAATGGAAGTGCAGTGGCAAGGCCGCCGACATGGAATTCGTCAAGTGCTCTGCGTGCCCTTTCAATGGCTTCTTTACGTGAACTTCCTGTAACGATCAATTTAGCGAGTAGTGAATCGAAATTTCCGCCAATCATGTCGCCACTCTTAAATCCTGCATCAACACGTACTCCGGGTCCAGACGGAACTCTCCACTCTGTGATTCGACCCGGTGCGGGAAGAAATGATCGCCCAGGGTCTTCACCGTTGATACGAAATTCCAAAGAATGCCCGCGAATAATGGGATCTTCAAAGCCGAGGGGCTCACCCATGGCGATTCGGAATTGTTCGCGCACTAGATCGATCCCGGTTACTTCTTCACTTACTGGGTGCTCTACTTGAAGTCGCGTGTTGACCTCAAGGAAAGAGATGGTGCCATCAAGGCCCACCAAGAATTCGCATGTCCCTGCGCCGACGTACCCAGCCTCTGTCATGATGGCTTTGCTCGATCGGTATAGCTCAGCATTTTGCTCCTCCGTCAAAAAAGGCGCAGGTGCTTCCTCAATCAACTTCTGGTGTCGCCGTTGAAGAGAGCAGTCTCTTGAGCTAATCACAACGGCGTGACCAAATGAATCGACAAGTACCTGAGTCTCTACGTGGCGAGGTCGATCAAGATATCGTTCGACAAAACATTCGCCGCGACCAAAGCCCGCTATCGCCTCGCGTACGGCCGAATCAAAGAGCTCAGGGATTTCTTCCATGGTGCGCGCTACTTTTAAGCCACGACCGCCACCACCGTGGGCCGCTTTAATTGCCACTGGAAGTCCATGTTCTTTTGCAAAGGCAGTGACCTGCTCATGCCCACCTACCGGGTCTGCAGTTCCAGCGACCAAGGGTGCGCCAACTTTTGCCGCGATCTTTCTTGCAGAGACTTTGTCACCAAGTAAACGGATGGCATCGGGGGACGGACCTATCCAGATCAGACCCGCATCCAAAACAGCTTGAGCGAAATTCGCATTCTCGGAGAGGAAGCCATACCCAGGATGAACTGCCTCTGCCCCAGATTCGCGAGCGATGGCGATTATCTTCTCAATATCGAGGTAAGTCTGTGCCGCTGTTAGGCCATTAAGAGAGTAGGCAGCGTCGGCTGAGATCGCATGGATTGCACCTCGATCTTCATCGGAGTAGAGGGCGATACTTTTGATTCCGTGGTCTTTGCACGCGCGAATAATCCGTACTGCGATCTCGCCACGGTTGGCAATCAATACGCTCTTCATTATTGAACCTCATCAGATTGGTCGATTATATCGTGCCAGGTATAGCCCAACTGTGTAGTCATTCTACGAACTAACGGTAGGGAAAGCCCGATTACGTTTGTGTAGTCGCCTTCAATGCTGGAAATAAAAGCGCTGCTCAAGCCATCTAAGGTGAAACCTCCAGCGACGCCAAGGGGTTCGCCGGATGCCACATAATCGTTTATTTCCACATCAGAGAGTTCGGAGAAATTTACTTTGGTGGTAGCAACATCGGAAATTTCAATCTCTCGTTCTGTGTCAATGATGCAATGACCTGTATGTAAAAGTCCGGATTTTCCGCTGAGCATTCTCGAACGTTGGCGTGCCACTTCAGGTGTAAGCGGCTTACCTAAAGATTGCCCTTCAAATTCAAAAGTTGAGTCGCAAGCGATGATCAGTCCCGGCATTGAAACTATTTCTCGAACAGTGTGCGCTTTCACGATGGCTAGTGCCATGACCATCTCACGCGGAGACAGCGACTCGTAGATCGGGTCTTCTTCAAAGACATTGCTGACCACAATGGTTGGATTAATCCCCGCTGCTTCGAGAAGTCGCTTCCGTGATGGAGATGCCGAGGCGAGGATGATCGAGGGCATTTACGCTTTCCTCGGAAGGGGTTTGCGAAGTTGCGGCATGCCCCAGGCGCTCTTCGATACCTTTTTCTTGGGTCTGGCATCGCGATGAGTTTTGAGTGCAACTTCCAGTGCAACTCGTTCTGCAGGGGTTGGAGTGCCTGAAGTGATCGTGTATCGAATCACAGAGGTATATTTCCATGCTTACGCGGAGGAAGCACATCACGTTTATTCCGCAGAGCTCGAAGGGCCTTTGTAATGTATTCGCGGGTCTGGTTTGGCTCAATCACCGCATCAATAAAGCCACGATCCGCTGCCAAGTAGGGATTTGCAAGAGTTTCGTTGTAGTCATTGACTAATTCGGCGCGGAGCGCAACTTCATCCTTAGCCTCCGCCAATTCCTTACGGTAAAGAATATTCACCGCACCTTGCGCGCCCATCACGGCAATCTCGGCACTTGGCCAAGCAAGGTTGAGATCCGCTCCCATGTGCTTAGAACCCATCACGATGAATGCACCGCCATAGGCCTTGCGGGTAATCAATGTAATAAGAGGCACGGAGGCTTCGCCGTAGGCGTACAGCAATTTTGCCCCTCTGCGAAGAATGCCGTTCCATTCCTGCTCTGTTCCGGGCAAGAATCCTGGGACATCAACGAGTGTGATAATTGGAATGCTAAAAGCGTCACAGAATCTAAGAAAGCGTGCAGCCTTTTCACTTGAATCGATGTCCAGGGTGCCGGCGAGTTGAAGTGGCTGACTGGCGATGATTCCAACGGTATGGCCTTCAATTCGCCCGAAGCCAACGATGATGTTTGGGGCAAAGAGGGCGTGCACCTCTAGGAATTCATTCTCATCAAGTAAAGCTTGGACAAGAACTTTCATGTCATACGGCTGGTTCGGGCTATCTGGGATGAGGGAATCAAGGGCGGCGTCTGTGGCTTTATGCTCCAGCGTTTCAGTTGGTTCGAGAATTGGCGCACCATCAACGTTATTGCTCGGCAAATAGGAGAGTAGCGCTTTTACATAATCCAGGGCATCGTCTTCATTTTCGGCCAGGTAGTGAGAATTGCCAGTACGGGCGTTATGAGTATGCGCTCCACCGAGTTCTTCCATGCCAACTTCTTCGCCCGTCACAGTCTTGATGACATCTGGTCCGGTAATAAACATGTGGGAAGTTTGGTTCACCATGACCGTGAAGTCAGTCAGCGCGGGTGAGTATGCAGCGCCTCCGGCACTAGGTCCGAGGATGATGGAAATCTGAGGGATCACACCAGAGGAGCGGGCGTTAAGCCTAAAAATTTTGCCATAACTGCTGAGTGAGGCAACGCCCTCCTGGATTCGGGCGCCTCCCGAGTCAACGATTCCAACGAGGGGAATCCCCGTCTTCAACGCGTGTTCTGCAATTTTTACGATCTTCTCGCCGAACACTTCTCCGAGGCTGCCGCCCATGACAGTGAAATCTTGGGAGTAAATCGCGACATTCCGACCGTCGATGGTGCCATAGCCGGTCACAACCCCGTCGCCATAGGGACGGTTCTTCTCCATCCCGAAATTGGTTGAGCGGTGTCGGGCAAATTCATCGAGTTCAGTGAAGGATCCCGCGTCCACGATTTTGGCAATGCGCTCGCGCGCGGTCATCTTCCCTTTGGCATGTTGCTTGTCGATCGCCCGCTCGGATCCAGCATGGACTGCGTCAGTTAATCGGTCGCGAAGGTCTTGGATTTTTCCCGCTGTTGTATGCAGATCACGGCTCATACCCCTACGGTACTAGGCGTGAGCCCATTCGGTATCCCACTCGACTCTTCGAGATTAAATTCGGCATTAGCAAACAGTTACTGGCGGGTAAGCGTGGTTGATATCACGGGATCCACTCAGACTGATTTGACTGCAGCCGTTCGCAAGAACGAAGTCAGACACGGCGAGGTCCTTGTCACTGAATTCCAATCAGCCGGTCGCGGAAGGCTGGATCGCAGCTTTGTTGCACAACCAGGCACTGCATTGCTCTTCTCCTTCTATATAACCCCAGATGCGGCAAACATTGAATTGGGGTGGATTCCACTTCTTGCTGGCCAAGCACTCTGTAAATCGATGGAAGATGTGCTTGTAATTACTTCCTCCATGAAGCCATTATTAAAATGGCCCAATGATATTTTAATCAGTGATCGCAAGGTCGGTGGAATTCTCTCTGAGCGAATAGATTCTGAAGATGGTCCCGGAGTTGTGGTGGGCATTGGCATCAACTTCTTTGCGACGCGGGAAGAGCTTCCCGTTTCGAATGCAACATCCTTGTCACTTGAAGGATTTACAGGAACCAGCAGAGCCGATCTACTCGTCTCGTTTCTGAAGAACATGTCCGCGTATCTGGAAAGATGGGATCGCGGTGATTTGTTCTTGATACAGGAATATATTGATCGAAGCGCCACAATTGGCAAGGAAGTTTCCATTGAGTTGCCGAGCGGTGACCGAATAGAGTCAGTGGCGGTCTCAGTCGCTC
>JBAZYI010000060.1:8555-8893 GCA_041659345.1 Candidatus Nanopelagicaceae bacterium
CGTTGTCGGGTTTGTGGGTTGGGGTCCGATCGCGCGACTTATTCGCTCGCCCGCGTTGGATCTTGGAGTGGACTTTGTGGAATTCAAACCCACGACGGATCTAAATAACTTACGAGATTTCGCTAGCAAATGCGACGTAGTTTTGCATGAAGAGGGAATTCTATCGGTTTCTACAATTCGAACTCTAGAAGGAGAAGGGTTTACCTTTCGGCCAAGCTCAAAGGTGATGGCCTTTGCTCATGAACTCAATGCGAAATCCGCCGAGAAGAACTTAAGTGAGGGGTGCACTCGGCTGTCACAACTAGTTGCCCGCTCTCCGCACGATCAATACTCAGTCT
>JBAZYI010000061.1:0-8575 GCA_041659345.1 Candidatus Nanopelagicaceae bacterium
TTCTGACGTCGGCATCGTTCGAATTGCGGACGTGATAATCATTCTCGTTCTTTCTATTCTGACCGGCATATTGCTATTGGCAGCAGAGCCGATCGAACGAATTCTGGGAGAGCAAGGACTCATGGTGGTCACTCGCATCTTTGGATTACTACTTTTAGCTATTGCTGTATCGACGGTTATGTCCGCACTTAGCTCCGCTTTTCCAGGACTCACACTGTAGAGCGATCAGAGACGAACATCATTTCGCTTTCACCTAATGACGCATCTTCGTTGCTCTAAAATGAGCCCCTCTGTAAGGTTAAGAGCGCTTACGAAGCTTCCTGGGATCAATTTTTTTCGCGTGATGTTTCGCTTTGATCAACAGTGATTCAGCCCAAGTGAATTCGAAGGCAAGAACAACCAACCCCAGAATTACGAGTGGCATAGTAAATGGACCTGGAAGTACGACAAGTGCGACTCCCAACGCGATGAGAGTAGAGCCAATTACCAAGACGACAGTCTTCCGAACAGATCGAGGAAGGGCTGCCCAGAGTTTGCGTAAGACCATCATGAGTCTTCATCCGAATCTAGGAGGGCAATTCGACCAGCGTGGGCCTTCGCCGAAGGATCCGTCTTACTCTTAATCAGGCTGGCTACCGTAGAAATCGCCAAGATCACTCCGATGACTCCCAAGCTGGCGGGCGTCGAAACCTTAGGTATCTCTTCGAAGATCTCATGCAAATAAGTCAGAATTAATTTGGCTCCAATAAAGATTAGGATGAATGAAAGTCCCAGTGAAAGGTAAATCAATTTATCAAGCAAGCCCTTAAGCAAGAAATATAGAGCTCGCAATCCCAGGAGGGCAAACGCATTGGCAGCAAATACTAAATAGGGCTCGGATGTGACTCCAAAAGTTGCTGGAATTGAATCCAGAGCGAAAAGCAAATCAGTCGAAGCGATGGTGATAATGACTAGGAGCATGGGGGTCGCAAAGCGTTTTTCATTGAGACGGATAAAAAGTCTGCTCCCATGAAATTGTTGAACCATCGGGATTGACTTTCTTAGCCTGCGGACAACGAAATTCTCGTTGGGATCGGGATCTTCATCCCAATGCCTGAACAGCCCAATGCCGGTCCAGACCAAAATCGCACCAAAAATAAAGAATGTGAAACTAAACGAGGCCAGAGCCACGGCTCCCACGGCTATGAAGATTGCCCTCAGTACCAGCGCCAGAACTACACCAATTAGCAGTATTCGCTGATGGTAGATACTTGGCACAGCAAATTGAGTCAAAATGATGACAAAAATGAAGAGGTTGTCTACTGAAAGAGAGTATTCGACCATGTATGCGGCGAAGTATTCGAAACCAAAAATTGAACCAAACCGACTCCACACCCAGAATCCAAAACCGATTGCGATACTGACGTAAAAGAAAGTCCACGCAACTGCTTCCTTGAACTTCACATCGCGGGGTTTTCGACTTGCGGTGAAGAGATCTATGAACACTAAAATCAAGATGGCGGCGATAGTTATCGACCAAATTAGCAAAGACACATCCACTTAAAACTCCCTTGATAGCCATGAATAAGCCATGGTCAAGGTCTCCCAAACCGTTTACACGGACAGCGCCCCGGGTTTTTACACCGTATTGACGAGGACACTGTAACGAGGTACTCCCCTTAAACATCTGAACTGTAGTCGCGAACTTGAGCGAAGGCAAAATTAGGGAGTTTGCCTAGATACCACGCTCAAGGATTAATAACTCCAGCTGCCAAAAGCCCAATAACTATGGTTCCAACAGCGATTCGATAGACGATGAAAGGGGTGAAACTCCTGGTGGCTACATATTTCAACAACCAAGCAATTACTGCATAGCCTACGAAAAAGGCGATACCCGTTGCTACGAAAGTTTCAGAGAGTGAAAAAGTATTTGCTCCCGTGCTGTCACCAAGCGCCTTTTTAAGTTGAAATAGACCACTTCCGAATACAGCGGGGAGCGCGAGTAGAAATGAATACCTCAATGCCGCCTCCCGCGAATATCCGAGAATACGACCCATGGCAATCGTTGCGCCAGATCTGGATACTCCTGGAATCAAGGCAAGAGATTGCGCTAGCCCATATAAAATTCCGTGTTTAACACTCAAGTTCTCAAGCGTTTTCGTATTCCTTCCAAAATAATCGGCAAGACCCAAAATAACGCCGAAAATAATCATCACAGATGAGATTATCCAGAGAGATCGTAAACTCCCTGTAATGAAATCTTGTCCAAGGTACCCGAGTATTCCGATTGGCAAACTACCTACAATAACCAACCAACCAATCCGCGCCTGTAATCTTTCATCGACAGGTAAAGATTTGCGAAGAAGCGTTTGGTGAACCCACGCGATGACAATTCTCTTAATGTCATTGCGAAAGAAAAGAAGAACGGCCAATTCAGTACCAATTTGAGTAATTGCTGTAAATCGCGCTCCTGGATCTTGCGCCTTACTGAAAAACTCCCCCGCAATGCGAATGTGTGCACTTGACGAAATCGGCAAAAACTCTGTTAGGCCCTGCAATACCCCAAGAAAAATCGATTCAAACAAGCAGTTCACCTTTTCTTCGTCGGCATCGGCGCCCAATAGTATTAGTAAAACTCACATTCTTTTCAACGAATAAACAGAAGAGTCGCCCTATAAGCCGGATCCTGTCGATCTTGCGATCGGATCACCATCCATCTAGTTCCGCAATTACTCACGGAATCAAGCGACCTACCCGGTAGCTCGAACGAGCAGTTCTCAAGCGCTACCTGTCTGGTCTTGCTCCAAGTGGGGTTTGCCTAGCCACATACGTTGCCGTACATGCTGGTGGTCTCTTACACCGCCGTTTCACCCTTACTCGTTATTGCTAACGAGCGGTTTATTTTCTGTGGCACTGTTCCCGCGGATTGCTCCGGGTGGGCGTTACCCACCACCTTGCTCTCTGGAGTCCGGACTTTCCTCGGCATATTTCTATGACGCGGTGATCCGGACGACTCTTCTGTGCGGCAAGTTTACGTGAAACTAAAGACTGGCGCGACTTTTCCGCTCTTCGTTAAGTAGTTTCCTCTACGTGCATTAGGTGCGATCCTGGGCGAAATAGCAGGGAAATCCAACGATAAGTGCGCGGTCAGTACGAATGTAGATACGCCCGCAAGCGAGGAGATTGCAGCCATAGGGATTCAGCAAACGAATTCCACTTCGAAAAGGAAAAGCACCATGAACAACACACTCAGCCAGATTAGAACTCGTAGCCTCAAGCGTTCTATCACAGGTCCAATTGCCAGCCTCACTATGCTGGCCGTGGCAATATTGGGCATTGCTTTCGGCTCTGCTCTGGCTAGTGCCTCAACATTCGAGGGCCCTGTTACTACCGTTAATTCATCGGCTCAGGTCCTCCAAATTTCCAAAGACGCTTACCATCTAGATTTGCCAACGATATCCCCAGATTCAAACCTGCACGGACCACTTGTTGACCCAGATCAGCAGAAAGTGCAACACTGAAGTGTTATGTGAAATTGGTCTTGACTCATCCGCTTTTGTCACAACTACTCAGTGCTCTTAATTAGACCCTTACGGATAGCAGTAGTCACCGCCTCGGTTCGGGTCAAAACTCCAAGTTTTTGGAAAACCTTGTGAATGTGCGCCTCAACGGTTCGGGTACTTAGAAATAGTTCATCACTAATACTCTTATTGGTGGCCCCAGTGGCTACAATCTTAAGAATTTGAATTTCTCGTTCGCTCAAATGGATAGTAGTGCCAACTGGCTGTCTTAGTTCGGCCAGCAACCCACGAGTTACTGTTGGGGAGAGTACTGAACCTCCTTCAATAACGGTGAAGATGGCCTCTTGTAATTCAAGACCACTAACCGACTTAAGCAAATAACCACTAGCACCGGCCTGAAGAGCGGCGTTGACGTCATTCATTTCATCGTCGGCCGAGAGAATAATTATTTGAATCTCAGGAAAATCGGCTTTGATTTTGCTAGTCGCCTCTATCCCCCCCATTACGGGCATTTGGAGATCCATTAGAATTACGTGCGGAGTCAATTCACCTGCCAACCGATGGGCGGCAACGCCATCCTCACCTTCTCCGACAAGCACCACGCGCTCACCTATGGTATTTATTCGCTCGCAAACACCAAGCCGAAAGATCGGGTGGTCGTCGATGACGAGAACTCGGATGGGATGGTTTTGCACGCCCATCGACTTCATTGATTCCTCCTTGGAAGTAATGCGGAAAACTCTCTATACCCTTCGACTTCAAAATAGCATGAACCACCCACCGATGCGTCACCCCCAGCAGTCATTTTCCAAAAGGCTAATGCTTTAAATCCCTTCTCTCGTATCAGTGCCTCAAAGTCGATAACCATTGCCCGATCTCTACCAGGCTCATCTTCTTTGCCCCAGGAACTGCGGCAAGTGCAGCTCGCGGCATCTCGGGCGCAATCGCCTCAGCCGGTTCCTGCACCAGTGTCGTTCCGTGGTGGCGTTCGATCGCCAACAAGCCACGCGCGCCATCTCGTCGCATGCCGGTCAATACGATGCCAGTCACATGTGTGCCATAAGCTTCCGCAGCGCTTTCAAAGAGGATGTTGATTGAGGGGCGAGCGTAATCTTCTGGTTCATCCACCGAGTAGGCGAAATGATCGCCTTCAACCAATAAATGGTAATTGGATGGGGCCATGTATACATGACCAGCCAGAATGAGTTCTTTGTCCAACGGAAACACAACTGGCAATACACAGTCCTCTTTAAGAAGCGGAATCAAATCTCGACTTTCCTCCTTATCGCGGTGGAGAACAATAATTAATGCCGCGGGGAAATCCAAAGGCAACGCCGGCAACAACGCGCGCAATGCATCGAGGGCGCCCAACGACGCTCCTACCACCACCAAATGGGGCGGCATCATTTCACTCTCTGATAAATCTTCTCACGGCGATCGAGAATGCGATAACTTGATTCGTAGTTTGTGAGTCGCAGTCTTTCCTGTCTGCCCAGTATTAAGAAGCCACCTTCTGCCAGGCTCTCATAGAGTAGGTGTTGTACTCGTTCCTGCAAACGCGAGTTGAAGTAAATCAGCACATTGCGGCAGACAATTAAGTGGAACTCATTGAAAGATGCGTCGGTGACAAGATTGTGTTGAGCCCAAACAATGTTCCTCGACAGATCCTTTCGCATCATCACATGACCATGACCGGCTTGGTAGTACTCAGAAAAGGCTGCCTTGCCACCGGAAGATTGATAATCCTTGGTGTAGTCCTTCATCTTCCCCAAGGAGTAGATTCCTTCCTTGGCGATATTGAGTGTTGTCTGATCAAGGTCGGTAGCATAAATTCGTGATCGATCGAGCAAGCCTTCTTCGTGTAACAAGATAGCCATCGAGTACACTTCTTCGCCGCTAGCACAACCAGCGTGCCATATACGAAGCGAAGGTCGATCTTTCAACAACGGCACTACTGTCTTGCGAAATGCTAAGTAAAATCCAGGATCGCGGAACATTGAGGTGGCACTCACTGTCACTTGTTCGAGAAAACGTTGCATGCAGGCCGAGTCGCGCAATACCTGCTCTTGTAAGGACGATATCGATGAAAACTTCTCCCGCTCAACAATTCGACGGATCCGTCTCTTCAACGACGCGATGGCGTAATCACGAAAGTCATAACCCCACCGTTGATAAATTGCCTCTACCAACAAGGGGACTTCAATATCCTCTATCTCGATAGCCACACCTGCATCAGAGAGGAGAGTTGCTCAATGTTAACTGGCTTGCTCAAGTAATCTGATGCTCCAGCGTCAAGACATTTTTCACGATCCCCAACCATGGCCTTGGCGGTCAGCGCGATGATCGGCAACTTCCTAAATTTGGCCAACTTTCGGATCTCACGCGTGGTTTCATACCCATCCATCCCTGGCATCATAATGTCCATCAACACCAGGTCTATGTCAGGTGCCTTCCTTAATAAATCAATGGCGGCAACTCCATTCTCCGCAGACGACACAATTACGCCTCTGGACTCCAACGCAGGAGTGAGTGCGAAAATATTACGCGCATCATCGTCCACGATCAGTACTTTTTTCCCGCCGAGGTTATTCGTTGCTTGATGCAGTTGTTGGAGCAACTTACGCTTCTCTTCCGGCAAATGCGAAACTACCCGGTGCAAAAATAATGCTGTTTGGTCAAGCAATCGGTCGAGTGAATCGGCGCTTCTCACTACGCTAGCAGTGCCAAGCTTTTCAATCTCGTCTCGATCCGAATCGGTAATTGACGTACCACTAAAAACCACGACAGGTATCTCTTCTAACAATTCATTCTTTCGCATAGCGGTGATAAAGTCAGCAACGCTCATATCCGCCAATTTCGTCGCGACCACCACACAATCAAAAGATTTCTTGCCCATCTCGATCAACCCCAGCTTGCCGCTGCGGGCATGATGAACGGTAATGTCTCCATTGCCGAGTTGCTCGGTAATCTGCCTATCTTCAATCTTGTCACCGGCAACCAACAAAAGGTTTTTCATCGGCCGATCAAGGAAGGTGCGCGTGGCCTCTATCGCCTTAGCAAGCTGAACGTGGCTCACCGGCTTAGTGAGATACTTAAAAGCTCCTTGCGAGAGAGCGCGCAATGGATAATCTTCAACTGTGATGACATCTACAGGAATATGGCGCAAATCTGAGTCGCGCTTGAGTGCGTCCAAAATCGCCCACCCATCTATATCCGGGATGTGTATGTCGAGGGTGATTGCGTCGGGTTTGTAGTTGCGCGCCAGTTCCAACGCCTGCGATCCGCGCATTGCGACAATGCCTTTGAAGCCCTTCTCACGCGCCAGATCAAGAATAATTTTGGCGAATGTCGGATCATCCTCGACGATCAACAGGACTCGATCGCCTTCGATAAGGTCACGATCATCGGCGATGGTTGACTCGTGAATCGCACTCAATGCTTCATGTGTGGCGTTTGCACCACTTGAGTTGGAATGGTGCACTTGGTGTGAACTCTGATCACTGTCCGGGCTTGTTTCCAAAACTCCACCTTTGATTGTGTTCTGTGGCAGATAAAGCGCAAATACACTCCCCTGGTTGGCAGTACTCCGTACTAGAGCGAGTTCGCCTCCCAATATGCGGGCAATCTCACGGCTGATCGACAACCCAAGACCAGTTCCACCGTACTTCCGCGCAGTTCTACCATCGCCCTGCTGGAACGCTTCAAAAATAAGCCGCTGCTTGTCATCCGAAATACCAACACCCGTGTCCTCGACAGTAAAGGCGATTACTTCATCCGCCCCATTAAGACTCGTGTTCTCCACGTTCCAACCAGAGAGAATACGATCCACGCGGACTGATACTTTCCCCTTATCTGTAAATTTGAAAGCGTTGGATAACAAGTTCTTCATCACTTGGAGAAGCCGCATCTCATCGGTGACGATAACCGAAGGCAGGTCACGAGCAAAAGTTATCTCGAAGTCGAGCCCGCGATCCCTGGCTACATAGCGGAATGTATTTTCGATTTGCTCTTGAATAGAAGCAATGGGTACCGACACCCTATCCACTAACACCGTGCCTGACTCGATCTTGGACAGGTCGAGGATCTCATTGATCAGAGATAGAAGATCATTGCCAGAGACATGAATCAATTTCGCAAATTCCACCTCCTTCGCATCGAGATGACTCTTCGGATTGGCGGCAAGATGCTCAGCAAGAATGAGCAGACTATTCAGAGGCGTGCGCAACTCGTGCGACATATTGGAAAGGAACTCGGATTTGTATTTGGAAGTGAGTTCCAGTTGCGACGCCTTCTCTTCGACTGCAGTCTTGGCCTGCTCGACCTCGCGATTCTTGGTCTCCACTTCCAATTTCTGCTCTTCCAATAACTGCGCATTTTCTTCCAACTCTTGATTAGTCTCACGCAGTTCTTCCTGCTGACTTTGAAGTTCATCCGTGAGTGTCTGAGACTGCTTAAGCAACTCTTCGGTCCGCATGTTAATTTCAATGGTATTGATCACAATCCCCACGGACTCAGCGAATTGGTCAAGAAAGGCCATCTGCGTCGAAGAAAATTGAGTGAAGGATGCCAATTCGATAATGCCTTTCACTTTCCCTTCAAAGATGATCGGCTGCACCATGATATTGAGTGGTTTAGCTTCGCCCAAGCCAGAGGTGATCCGAATGTAATCATTAGGTATGTTGGTGAGCATGATGCGCTTCTTTTCTACGGCACATTGTCCAACTAGACCCTCGCCGATCTTCCATTCTTTAGGGACGTTTTTCCGTTCCTTGTAGGCGTAAGCAGAGAGCAACTGAAGCCGGGCCTCACCGATGGGCGATTCGTTCATAATGTAGAACACGCCATGCTGGGCATCTACCAGTGGTGCGAGTTCTGAGAGCACGATCTCGGACATCATCGTAAGATCGCGCTGACCTTGCAGAGCCCGATTTAACCTTGCTAAGTTCGACTTGAGCCAATCTTGTTCCGAATTTTTCTCAGTGGTTTCGCGCAGATTGCGAATCATTTCGTTGACGTTGTGCTTGAGTTCGGCGACTTCGCCATGTGCATCCACCGTCACGGAACGAGTGAAGTCA
>JBAZYI010000062.1:0-8183 GCA_041659345.1 Candidatus Nanopelagicaceae bacterium
CGAGTACGTGGGTTGCGACCGTGAGACAGGGTTGGGATTGCCCAATTGGGAGAGTCTTTTTGCTTCTTACGGAATTAAGACGCACTCCATTGATCCTTCTAACCCTTTTGAGGAATCAGTACTTGAGTCCATGATGGGCAAAGAGCCAGTTGCATTTATTCTTCCAATAGACCCCGAACAGACTTACTTTCCAAAAATCTCCAGCCGAGTTCTGCCCGATGGAAGCATGGAATCCAGTCCTTTACATCTCATGACCCCAGAGTTGAATGCGGATGTGACGAAGAAGGTATTCAGATACTTAAATGCATAGAGGTATAGTTCGTTGATGCCTACCTATTGAGGGCCTATTGAGGCCGACTTGGAGTGTTGATGAACCGCACAGAGCGCACAATGGTAGAAATCCTTGAAAAGGGAAAAGAATCTCATGGAGTCGTCAGCGTCAAAGCCGAATTCGAGGCTGAGGGTACTCGGCCCGACGAATTACTCCGATTAGTCGATGTCGCTCGCAGTGCAGGACTTCCTCTGACTTTAAAAATCGGTGGATGTGAAGCC
Organism: Candidatus Nanopelagicaceae bacterium; assembly: GCA_041659345.1. Lineage (GTDB taxonomy): Bacteria > Actinomycetota > Actinomycetes > Nanopelagicales > Nanopelagicaceae > QYPT01. The sequence goes on from JBAZYI010000062.1 coordinate 553, forward strand.
ATTCGCGACCTACTTGAAGCGAAGCAGATAGGTGTGAAATACATCGTCGCGCCGATGATTGAAACTCCATATGCCCTCAGTAAATACATCCATGCCCGTGACGCCGTCTACTCCCCAGATGAGCGAGAGGGCATGCACTTTCTATTCAATATGGAGACAATCACCGCCTATGGCCACAGGGTGGAGATGGCCGAGATGGCTAGAGAATCACTTTCTGGCTTTGTCTTTGGACGAGTTGATTTCACTGGCTCTATGGGACTGGGGCGCGATGCGATCGAAACGGATGAGGTCACGGATAAGGTATTAGAGGTTTCTAAACTTTGCGCAAGTACAGGTCTTGAATTGGTCATGGGGGGTGCGATTTCTATAGATGCACTTCCAAATCTCAAACGAGTTCACGCAACCGGACTTACCCGTTTTGAAACTCGAAAAGTTGTCTTTGCCGGTTCCGCCGCAGTCTCTCCAAATATTGAAGCTGGGTTACTCAATGCTGTCCATTTTGAATTGCTCTGGCTCCTTAACAAACGCGACTACTACAGCAATATCACCCAAGAAGACCACAATCGAATTGAAATGCTGGAGTCGCGCTGGCAGGTACTAGGCAAGAGCGTTCTTTAGTCTCATGGCTCTTGCCAAAATTTCAGAGGTTCTGAGCCAGGAACCCCTTCCGAATGGTCGAATCCTCATCACTGGCGCAACCGGATGGGTCGGCCGCGAAACAATCTCACTATTGCAGGGGATCTTCGAGAAGGAGTTTGAGCATCGAGTAACCCTGGCGGGATCTCGCGATTCCACAATTGTTGTCAATGGTCAGACCCACCATGTCAGAAAGCTTTTTGACATCAACCCGGATGAGCATTTTGACACGGTGATCCATCTAGCCTTTCTCACCCAAGAGAAGGCGAACATTCTTGGAACAGAGGACTTTTCTCGCCTCAATCGAGAGATATCGAATTTCGTTTACACGCTTAGTCGTCGATCACATGTTAGCCAGGTATTGGTGGCCTCAAGCGGGGCCGCAGATCCCACAGTACTAAGCACGTTTAAGGACCCCGCAAAACGCATATACGGTGAGCTAAAACGCGAATCTGAGGAGTTGTTTGCTGAACTCAAAAATCACCACCACGCGAAAGTGGAGATATGCCGAATATGGTCAATCTCAGGTAGCCACTTCCTCACTCCAACTAAGTACGCCCTTGGTAACTTTATTGAACAGGCTAAAGCAACCGGCAATATTCATCTGGCTAATTCCGCAGCCGTAAAACGCGCATATATCGACGCTGGCGAGATGATGGGCGTGCTCCTTCTTGACTTGCTCAAGGGGACTGGCCAACTCATAAGCTCGGGTGGGTTTGAGACCACCTTGCAAGACCTGGCCCGACTAGTTCTTGATGAGATAAATCCCAGTGGTGAAGTATTTCTCCCCAAACAAACTTATGGGCACGAAGAAGATATCTATGCACCCGATGTGAAGCCATTCAATGCTATGGCTTTAGAATTTGGCGTCGCATTGAGTGATCTCTCAGACCAGATAAAGACTACTGCCACGTCGAGTATTTTTGCATCGTAAATGAAGAACTCGGTCTAGAATCCGGCTTTCTCACTCACTACAAAATTGGGTCGTCCTTTAACTTCCTCATAAACAAGTCCTAGATACTCACTCACAATGCCCAGCATGAGCGCCTGCATCCCGAGACCAAAAAGGATGAGGGCAATGATTGAGCCAAAGCCGGCAAAGGGGACGCCAACAAAGAGCCAGACGATCGCCAGTACAACCATCACCAAAAACGAAAAGGTTGAAAGGGCCAACCCGAAAATCGAAATAAATCGCAATGGCTTGTACGAGTGGGCAAAAATTCCCTTTAATGCTAATTCAACAACCTTCATCGAGCTCGCATTGGATACACCAGCAAAGCGCGGAGGTCGTTTCATTGGAACACCAATGGATTTGAATCCAACCCAAGCAAAGAGTCCTCGAACAAAGCGATTGCGCTCTGTCATCCCACGCACCGCCTCGTACACTTTTCGATCCACGAGCCTGAAATCTGAGGCATTCTCAGGGATTGCTCCGTCGGAGAGACTGCCGGCCACTTTGTAGAAGAGCCGTGAATTAAACCTACGAAGGAAACTTGTCCCTTGGCGTTCTTCAACAACACCAAAAATATTCTCGTAGCCTTGTTCCCACTTTCGCAAGAAAGCTGGGATTAGCTCTGGTGGATCCTGAAGGTCGGCGGTCATTAAAACGCATGCATCGGTATCCACATATTCAAGTCCAGCCGTTAGCCCACCATCCATGCGAAAGTTCCGGGAAAGCCTCAATATCCTAAATCGCGAATCGCTCTCAGAGATCTTCTGCAACTTATCCCACGTGCGATCGGTCGAACCATTTTCAACTATAAGAGCGTGCCACTTGTACTGCGTTTCAGCATCAAAGACCACTTTGAGCCGCGAAGTGAGCTCATCCACGCACTCTTCCTCATTGTAAGCAGGAATAACGATGGTCACGGATTTCATTTTCAAATCCTACCCATGTGCTCTCGTGGGTGTCGGAGGTGAATCATCTATTCGCCCGCTTATCAATTGCTTGGATTGATCCTGTAAAGACGAGCGAGATGAAAAGGCCCAGGAAGATAAATTGACCGATTATCCAGTTCATCCCAATTGCAGCCCAAGATTCATCGTGGAAACTAGGAATAAAGCCCCAAGGAAGCGGCCACGGAATGAAAAGAAGAAAGAACGTGCCTGAAAGAAGAATCGAATTGCTTCTACTTGCAAATAGCGAGAAAAGTGGCGCTGATTCAATCCCGCTTTCCTTTCTTAAAAACCTCTTGCCGGGCTCACCACGGGCAAGAGTGTCCGCGAGGATGATAAGAAAGAGGGGAAGTAAGAGACAGAGGTAGTAAGCGAAGCTGGTGTTGGGTAGGAGAATTGGCAGAGAAAGAATAACGAACAAGTTGACGATGCTGCCTCGAAATCTGCCGATGAATAGGAGGCTTAGGGCGACAAGAAGGCCGATTACAACAGTGACGTAACTTGGGAAAAATGGAGATGGGGTAGGAATCGGCCCAGTCGATGAGATGGCGTGGTCATACCACCAACTCCACATATTGGCTATTGATAAGTTTGTCGGCGTGATCGAGCCTGGTATTGCAGAATTCTGATAAGCATCGATCTGATGCAAATAGTCCTTGAAATTGGAAAGTACACCCTTCGGGTATAGAAGGAAGCTAAGAAGAAAGAGCGCGAGCGCCGAAAAAATCCACTTGAAGAACGTCTTCCACTCCCGCGCCACAAGAAATATTGCTCCCAGAACAATCATTTGAGGTTTGAAAAGGACCAGCAGGATCCCCCAAATGAACGCACTCCTTGTTCTCCTCTCAAGGATTCCAAGGCAGAAAAAATAGACCATAGGAACAAGAATGAGTTGGTTGTTCCCTCTATCAATGGCCATGAGCGCAGGAGCTGCCATAAGGGAGAGCGCAGCTAGCGCAGCGGCTTGGAAGTTTTTTAGACGTCCCGATTTGTAAGTGTGGATCGCAGGAATCAGAAGGGCGATGATACTAAGGAGCATGTACACAATGAGTGGCAACCTACTCAATTGATCGTGCGCCACCCAGAAGGCAAATGGCTTGAAGAAGAGAAGACTCAGTGGTGGATACGCGAACAAATCTGTTGACCAAGGTGCGTCAAGATTCGCAAAGCGCAGAGAGTAGTAGAAATCGCCAAAGCAGTGGACTCCGAAACCTTGAATCGAGGAAGTGCACCAACCATCTTTCGCTGTGAAACTGAATGCTTGGGAACTACTAAAACCCAAATAACCTGGAAGTAGCGCCAGTAAGAGAAAGGCCACGGCGTAAAGGATGAGAGCGATTGTGAAGAACATTCGGACGCGCCTTGCGGCAATGAGGGCAGATTGCATGGCACAAAGTGTATTGGCTTAGGTAGAGTAATAGCGTGCTTCATTCAATGGACATTGTTATCCCTGTTCTTAATGAGGCGCCGACACTTGAGGTTCAAGTTACGAAGCTTCTTCGCTATCTAGAGAACCACTCGGAATTCACTTTCGAGTACCGTGTAACTATTGCCGACAACGGATCCACGGATAGCACCCTGGAGATTGCACATAATCTGGCTCGTCATTCCCAAAAGGTCCGTGTGGTTTCAGTGGGTCGACGAGGAGTCGGGCTAGCGCTCAAGGAGGCCTGGGGCACGTCAACTGGGGAGTACGTCGGGTACATGGATTTGGATTTTTCGACGGACTTAAAGCATCTGCTTGATGTTGAAGAGAGGTTGAAAGAGGGTTTCGATGCCGTCTTCGGATCCAGGCTCCTTCCGACAAGTGTTGTTCTCGGACGGTCATTGAAGCGCGAGCTCACAAGTAAGGTATTTAATCGCCTCATTCAAGTCCTCTTTCGCTCGTCACTAAGTGATGGAATGTGCGGTTTCAAATTCTTCCGACGTGAATTGCTTTCCGATTTCTCTCATATCGGAGCCGATTGTGATGGATGGTTCTACTGCACCGAGATCACAGTTGCCGCACAAGTGGCGGGAAGTAAAATATACGAACTACCTATTTCCTGGCACGACGATTCCGCGAGCAAGGTACGCATTCCGTCTCTGACTATGGAATATCTCCGTGATATGAGGGCCTTTAAAAGGCGAATCAGAACTTCTAGACGTACGACTGCGTAGATGAACGAGATGCGTACTTCTTTTGACAAGGACTCCATACTCTTAGGAACAGCAGGCTGGGGCGATAAGGTCGAGAAAAGTGCGGCTCTAGAGCTCTTATCTACCTTTTATCAACACGGATACCGATGGATCGATACTGCTACGAATTATCCAATTAACCGCAACCCAAAGGAGTACGGTCTGGCAATTGGTTGGTTATCCGAATTTCAATCTGATTTTCCCGATCTGAAAATCTTTGTTAAGGCAGGATCCCGAACAAATTTAGGAGAGCCAGAGAGTTTTATCAATGCTAGTTATTTCGACCTAGTCTTTGAGATGTTAATCGGGCAACTTGGGGATGGCTTAGCCGGACTTGGAGTTCATTGGGACAATAACTCAAGCAACGACGATCGGTCGATGCTCCTCGATTTTTTTGCCCGAATCCATCATCGTGGCTACCAGATCGGCCTCTCAGGGATAGCGAGTAAAGAGAGTTACTCAAGCAACTCCATCGGTCCCTCTCTGCCCTGGATCTACCAACTAAATCTCTCGCCTGCGCGTGGAGTCGAAATTGAAAGTGAAATTGCGGAAGTAAGGAAGCACTTCCCTGACGCTCGGATCTGTGGTTACAACACTCTCGGTGGGATATCGGCAAAGGACCTCGCCACTAGCCCAAATCGGATGAAAGCCTTGTCCACTTCTGTGGGCGAGCTTGAGGGGAAAAACGAGAACGAAATATTGAATCGAATCATACGGCGAGCGCTCGAGAAGGAAGTGGATGCTCTGATCATTGGTCCCACTAATGCTTCACAGTTCTCGCAGTGGGATCTTGCCCTGAGTGGATCGCTTCATGACTGAGACTTTCGACTACCTCATTATTGGAGGTGGCATTTTCGGTGCATTCGCTGCGCAACACCTCGCTCCTCACGCGTCAGTTGCTCTCGTTGAGAAGGAGCCTTCGCTTCTAAAGCGTGCTTCTAAGATCAATCAGACAAGATTGCATACCGGCGCCCACTATTTGCGCGCGCCAAGAACGGCAACAGATGCCAGAAAACATCACGATCGCTTCCTTCGAGAACATCAATTCGCGATAAATCAATCATTCCGGCATATCTATGCAATCGCACGGCAAGGATCACTAACCGACGCACGTGGCTTTGAACGATTCTGCCAGTGGCTCGACATCGAAGCCACGCAGATGCAAGACTTTGAGCTCCTAGACCACAATCGCGTATCCGACTCATATCTGGTCAAAGAACCCGCTTTTGATCCTTTCCTCCTGGCGCGCCATTACGCAGCCAAGTTGGAGGAGCTAGATCTTCGGTTGCACCTCAGTTCCCAGGTCGTCTCCGCCCACCGAGGCGACGATGCTTGGCTAGTACAGATTGAGAATGAGAAGGGTGAGCGCACCTCCATTGCGGCGCGAACGGTCATAAATGCCACCTATTCAAACCTGAACTCAATTTCTAAGATCTTTCACCTCCCTGAAGCGCGAATTAAGCATGAGTACTCCGAATTACTGTTGGCTTACATTCCATCGTTGGCGGATCTGGCTATCACCATTATGGACGGACCCTTTCTTTCGATTACGCCGTACGGAATGACTGGACTTCATGTATTGAGTTCGGTGGTCTACACCCACCACGCATCTACTGAGAATTCAGGTCAGCGGATGCCATGCCAGATTGCCAATGGTCACTGCGCGGTGGATGCTTTTGATCGCTGCCAGCCCTGCAAAAACAAGCCGGAGTCATCTCAAAAATTTATGCTCAACCAATTGAGAACCTTCGTGCCCAATATTGGATCAATATTCATCCACGGCCAAGTCGAGACGGTGAAAAGTACTTGGGCGGTGGAAGACTATAGAGATGAAAGGCAGACTTCGATCAGGAAGTTGGAGTCCGGTCCCGATTTCTATGCCGTAATGTCAGGGAAAGTTTCAAATATCTACGAATTGGAGTACATCTTCGATGCAAAGTGAGAGAGAGATCATCTCATTCATCTTGTCCGGCTCCAGCGATGACCTGAGGGGCGAGCTCATCGCGCGAATCAAGTCATTTGGCAATACCGCGGAGAAGATTGACTTGGATGCAGAATTTATCGTTGTGGTGGCGTACTCAGAGACGAAACTCCAAGACGAGCTTAAAGCACACGCTATGAACCACCCAATTCAAATTGTTGTTGTGGGCGAGAGAAATTCTTGGGATCAGGAGATGTTTGCCGGGCTTTCGCGCGCAAACGGTGACTACTCGTTGGTCATCGGCAACTCAACTACCAGTATGGATGCCACGCTGCCACACATGCTGGACTTGGCGAGGTCACAAAATAGCGACCTAGTGGGACTTCGGGATACAGTAACCAGTCTTGCCAAACTGAAACATCTTCGAACTACATTTCTTTACAGTGTGCTCCGGCGCCGCATTAAAGCACCGCTCTCCATCGGCAATTTTTGTGACCTATTAATTACACGGAAAGCTCTCAATTGGATTCTTAGGGATCTCTCGTCAGCGCAATGCATTATTGAAATGTACCTAGTACCTGGTCTCAACTTTGGATTCATTGAGGCGGGCTCATCAGCTACTCGCTACAAACTCTCTGGAAATATGTTCTCCCGGTTGATCACCCGATACACGCACGTACCCTTGACGGTTTTAAGGAGTTGTTTCTATTTAACAACCTTCGTGGCCCTGGCCATCTCGGCCAATGCTCTTTCGGTCCGTTGGCGAGGCGTGAATTTACTCAATCATGTTGAGCAAGAGGTGCCAGGATGGACAACTCTCGTTCTGCTTATGAGCTTCGGGTTTTCCGTGACGATTTATGCTCTCTACATACTTCTGCGAACAATCCTGCATTTGGCTCAAGAATATTCAACTAAGCCAAATTACATAATCAAATCAGTGCAACGCCCCTGATTTATTCAATGATGAAATCCCAGCGTCGCGAAACCCATTTCCTAATCT
>JBAZYI010000063.1:0-8043 GCA_041659345.1 Candidatus Nanopelagicaceae bacterium
CACTACGCACCCCATCCTCCTTCGATGCGAGAAGTATTTGCCGGGCGACAGAATTGTATGCGACCGCAGAAAATGTCGGGGCGGCACCAACTCTCGTCAGAAAGTCGTGTAGCTCGTAAGAGGTTTGGCAGGGGGAGCACAAGCTCTCTCCCAATGCTCCGCATCCATGGCAATAAACTGGAAATAGGAGATCTTGAAGTCCGGCGAATGGCTGCACCTACTAAGTCTTGGTATTTCACGCACCTAAAAAATAGTTACCTTATGACGCTGTGGATGAGTAATCCTCTGGTTGAAGTCGGATGAGGCGAGACTCCACAACTCCGCCGGTCCAGCGAGGAAGGGTCAAGACAAAATGGGCGCCTTTGCCAGGTCTGCCCCACGCTTCAAGTTCGCCGTTGTGAAGCCGCGCATCTTCTAGAGCGATTGAAAGTCCAAGACCAGTACCTCCTCGAACCCGTGCCCTTGAAGGATCCTCACGCCAGAAACGATCGAAAACTCGGTATGTCGATTGTTCATCTAAACCAGAGCCGTAATCGCGCACACTTACCGCAACTTCATTTTCTGAGGCAACTATTCTGACTCTTATCGGAGTTCCATCTGAGTACTCGATCGCATTGCTCAATAAGTTACGTAAAATTCTCTCCACGCGGCGGGTATCGGCGTTGACGAGGATTTGAACATCCACATGATCCAATTCGACAGTTGTAGCACGTTCTTTTGCCAGCAGACTCAAATCGTCAATGCATTTTGTCACGAGCGCGACCATGTCGAACTCAACGCTTTCAAGAACCGCAACCTCCGCGTCAAAGCGGCTTACCTCCAGAAGGTCTTCCAGCAATCTTTCAAATCGATCTATTTGAGCAACGAGCAACTCAGCACTTCGGGCGATCGTGGGATCAAATTCATCACGAGCTGAGTGAATCACTTCCGATGCCATCCGAAGAGTTGTGAGCGGAGTTCTTAGCTCGTGGGAAACGTCCGAGACAAATCTCTGTTGAACGCTCGATAGATTTTCTAAACGAGAAATCTGATTCTGCAAGGAAAGTGCCATCTCATTAAATGAATTACCAAGACGCGCAATCTCATCATTTCCCTTTACCTGCATGCGCTGTTCCAAGTGACCAGCAGTGAACCCTTCAGCGATTCGAGCTGCCTCGCGCACCGGCCGGACGACCTGGCGTACAACCAACCAAGCAATGAGTGCAATAAGGAGCACAAGTGCTAATCCCGTGAAGAGAAGTGAACGCGCCAGAAGATCAAGAGTCGCGTTCTGACTTGCCAAACTAAAGAGAAGGTACATTTCATATGCGCCAGCGCCCGGAATTGTGATCTTCTCTCCGACCGCTAATGCGGGAACCGTTCCTCCTTGGATATAACGAATTGACGTTTCGCCCCATTCCGTGGAAATACTTTTTGCAACTCGCTTTCGCAGGTCCTCTGGAATGGAAGAGAGCAACATTGCGTTAGATGTCCGTTGATAGTTGATTGCATCCGTCGACGTGGAAGCTGTTCGGAGGAGTGCCACCTCGCGACCAATGATTGATGTCCCTATAACGCTCGATGAATTGACAATGATATCGTCAACAATCTGTTTAATCGCCTGTGCATTAGATTCAGAGGCGACAACGATTCGATACTGCGCATTGAAGATAGCTGATCGCGTCTCAGCGACCGACGATTCAATGGTGACTTTACGAATTCCATCCGAGAGCTGGGCATAAAGTGCCGACCCCGTGAGCCAGACGACACCCAAGCAGAGTAGGACTGTTGAAAAAATAACACGGAAGGCAAGAGAGTTTCGAAATCGAGCGACTCGAATTCTACGAGTCATCTCACACCCGTCCCGCTACTCCCGCTTTGTATCCCACCCCTCGAACCGTTACAACGATTTCTGGGTTCTCTGGGTCGTGTTCAACTTTGGCTCTTAGTCTTTGAACGTGCACATTCACCAAACGCGTGTCAGTTGAGTGCCTATATCCCCACACTTCACTCAATAGAGCATCTCGAGTAAAGACACGTCGTGGTTCCTTTGCTAAAGCAACGAGTAGGTCGAACTCCAGGCGAGTAAGTGCAATCGCTTTACCCCCACGCGTGACTTGATGAGCCACTAGATCTATTGCTAAATCTGCCAATGTAAGTCGACCGGTGAGACCTGCGGACGAGCGACGGAGTCGAGTATGAATTCGGGCGACTAATTCGGAAGGGTGTTTGAAGGGCTTGACCATATAGTCGTCAGCGCCGGCTTCAAGGCCTTCGACGACATCATGAGAATCACCTTTTGCGCTCAACATTACGATGGGAACCATTGATTCGGCACGAATCAATTTGCAGACTTCTATTCCGTTAAGCCCAGGAAGCATTACATCCAACAAAATGAGATCCGGTGGGTTGGCGTGGAAAACATCCATAACTTCGTCTCCGCGACTCACCAAGTCAACATCAATGCCCGCTCCAGTTAAAACGATGCCGAGCATCTCGGCAAGGTCTTGGTCATCATCGACGACCATAACTAGAGTCATTAGCTGCCGTGCTCCCAAGAGTTGAGGTACATATCTTGGGCAGGAGTGAGGGTATCGATCCGACCACCCATGCTCTGAAGTTTCAATTTTGCAACTTCCTTATCAATGTACTCCGGTACTTCATGCAGGCCAGCCGGCAAATTCTTCGCCTCTTTAACGAGCCATTCGGCAGTGAGTGCCTGATCCGAGAATGACATATCCATCACTGCGGCAGGATGACCTTCCGCTGCGCCGAGGTTGACCAAACGACCTTCAGCAAGAAGTAGTAGTCGACGACCATCAGCCATGACGTACTCATCGGTTTGGTGACGCATTTTGCTGTTCTTTTTCGTAGAGTTCTGCTCTAGCCATGCCACATCGATTTCAATATCAAAATGTCCTGAGTTGGCCATAATTGCGCCGTCCTTCATGACTGCAAAGTGCTCGTCGCGTAGTACATCGCGGTTGCCCGTGACAGTAATGAAGACGTCTCCGATGGCAGCAGCATCAATCATCGGCATTACGCGATATCCCTGCATCATCGCATCTAACGCCTTGGTCGGATCAATCTCAGTCACAATAACGTCAGCGCCCATTCCCTTTGCTCGCTCTGCAACGCCTTTGCCACAGTATCCAAATCCAGCAACCACGAGAATACGTCCCGCAAGCAAGAAATTAGTGCAGCGGAAGACTGCGTCCAAAGTGGATTGACCAGTGCCGTAACGGTTATCAAACATGTGCTTTGTGTCAGTGTCGTTGACGGCAATCATTGGGAAAGTAAGGGCTCCATCTTTGGCCATCTGGCTCAGACGAATGACTCCAGTTGTTGTCTCTTCGCATCCTCCGGCAATCCCCGGAAGAAGTTCGGTACGAGTGGTGTGGAGAGTATTTACAAGGTCACAGCCATCATCAAAAACTTGATGAGGTTGAATGTCCAGGGCGGCGTTGATGTGCGAGTAATACCCATCTCGGTCAACCGCATTTCGGGCAAAGACACTGATTCCATATTCGTGCACGAGGGCTGCAGCAACATCATCTTGAGTCGAAAGAGGGTTGGATGCACACAGTGCGATCTCCGCACCCCCAATTTTCAGAGTGCGCATGAGATTGGCAGTTTCTGTAGTGACATGCATACAGGCCGCAATTCGCACTCCCGTAAAAGGTTTGCTCTTTTCGAATCGGTCTCGAATCTGTGCAAGCACGGGCATGTTTCGCTCCGCCCATTCAATGCGTTTGCGACCTTCTGCTGCCAAAGAGGCATCTGCTATGTCATGGGCTGGAACTGTCATTGTTGCTGGTGAATTCACGAACAATCTCCCTTAAAAGGCTGGAATCAAGAGCCCAAGGCTACTGCGTCAGGCAATATTCAGCACATTTCAAGACTTTAATAGGGCCAAGACCTCATCGCGCACTCGGGCCAATCGGGCTTGCGTCTTTGCTTCCACGTTAAGCCTTAAAAGCGGCTCAGTGTTGGATGAGCGAAGGTTAAACCACCAGGATTGCGAATTTACTGTCAGACCATCCATGTGATCCATCGAGACTCCCTCTTCGCTGCCAAAGACCTTTTCGACCTTCGCCATGATCTCCTGGGGGTTGGAGACGGTCGAGTTGATTTCTCCACTTGAAAAGTAACGTTGGTACTTCTTCAGCATTTTGGAAAGTGGAACTTTCTGAGATCCAAGGGCTGCAATGGCGTGGAGGGCTGCGAGCATTCCTGAGTCGGCACACCAGAAATCGCGGAAGTAAAAATGTCCTGAATGCTCACCGCCGAATACTGCATCTGTATCAGCCATCAATTTCTTTATGTATGAGTGTCCAACTCGACTTCGAATTGCTGTCCCGCCGCACTCTTCTACGACTTCGGCAACCGCTCGTGAAGAGATTAAGTTGTAAATAACTTTTGATTTCGGATATCTGGCCAACTCTCGCTCTGCAATTAGGCAAGTAAGTGCAGAGGGATTTACTGTCTCGCCATTCTCATCCACCAAGAAACAGCGATCAGCATCCCCATCAAATGCGAGACCCAAATCCGCTTTATGCTTCCGTACTGCCTTTTGAAGGTCTTTCAAATTCTCGGGATCGATAGGGTTTGCATCGTGATTTGGAAAAGTGCCATCTAGATCAAAGTACATAGGAATCAGTTCAACGTTTAACTTTTCAAAAAGCGGTCGTGCTGTATAGCCAGCCATTCCATTTCCAGCGTCAACAACGATCTTCAATCGGCGGATCTGTGACACATCCACCAACGAGAGCAAATGCGAAATATATTCATCCAGCATATTTCTCGTAGTTTCTACACCAACCGGGCGCATAGGAATTGGGCTTCCGTCAAAAACATACCGCTCAATGACTTGTAGGCCAGATTCCTTTCCGACTGGCCGAGCGCCACTCTTGCACAATTTTATTCCGTTGTATTCGGCGGGATTGTGGCTGGCCGTAAACATTGCACCAGGCATATTTAAAGTGCCAGAGGCAAAATAGAGCATGTCTGTGGAAGCAAGCCCGATCCGAATGACATCCATTCCATTTGATGTCGCTCCCGCAGAAAAAGCTTCTGCCAACAATGGGGAAGATGGGCGCATATCCTCGCCTATGACGATTGTTCCTGGCTCTCGTTCTTGCTCGAGGTACCGGGCAAAGGCGAGACCGGCCTGAAAAGCAAAGTCAGGGGTTAACTCGGTTTCGACTAGACCTCTAATGTCATAAGCCTTGAAGATGTGCCGTACCGGCCCTTCACCCATCACTAAGAGCGCACAGCGCGAAGATGTCCGCGCCGACCTAAATTCTGATTATTAGTGGCGCCATTTCCCTGGCCCTGTGATGCCACATTGGCATTAGTCCCCTTCTGCACGGGGTGAGCTATTTCTCGTACGGCGTCCGCGATCGCCATTAAATCTTCCTCGGATGGTCCAGGTTCATTGCCGCTTCGCTCCTGGCGAATCACCTGCCATCCGTTTGGCACGGTGAGGCGATCGCCATGAATCTCACAGAGGTCATAAGCGTGCGGCTCGGCGAAGGTTGCAAGTGGACCCACAACGGCTACGGAGTCCGCGTACACATACGTCAGAGTTGTTACCGCTCTTCGACGACACCCTCCTCGCGAGCACCCCCGTCCTACCTGAGACATCATGTCCATTAGATTAGTGGGCGCGCGCGTATTTCCAGGGCAATGACCCGTGAACTATCGATTAATAACTTCAATGTTTGAAAGTGGGACAGCAGCCCTAGCCAAAACGCTACCGGGAACCAATGGGAAAGTGCCTACTCCGCTGATTGTGGTGATCAAGCCAGCGGCCGATATAGGAGATCGGATGTCGGAGAATTTCACTATGAATGCGTTATCAGGCACTTTCCACGTCAGGATGTCGCTACCCACAAGTGTCACTTCCTTTGTGGAGCCGGTTATCAGACGCGTACTCACCTTTAATCGGATTGAATCTCCGGTGAATACAAAAACTGGACTCAAGCCCTTGATGGCGAGTGTCATCGGAGTCAAAGTTGGCGTGACGGCATTCCATACGAAATCTTGATGGTTCGCAACTTTGAGAACCGAATAGACAGCAGCCACAATTGGTTGATCCGAACGGATGTGCAGTGCAAAGACCGAAGCGTCAATGGTCGGATTAAGTGCAATGTCTATAACACGACCCTGCGTAATGTCGCGTCCGTCAAGACCCACCGGTGCAAATACTCCGTCTCTAGAGATTAGGTCCACGCGGATATTGGCATCGGTATTTCCAGGTACCAGAACCCTTAGAAAATGGCTCCCGCCTTTTCCAGCAATGACCTGATGCGGGATGCCAGTAATGATGAAGTCAGTTCTGGGGAATTCATCCGATCCCACGAGATCGCCGCCCAAAGTCTTCAAACCCTTTTTTCTCTCATCAACAAGGAAGGCATTGACGCGCCCGGAGCGAGAAGTCACCCGTAGAGTGAGAAGGCCTTGCCCCGCTGCCAATGAATCAAGACCAATACGAACAGAGGAATTCGCCGCAACGGTAAGGACTTTTCCGGACTGGACACCTCTCCCACTCCACACGGTGACGTCAACAATTGAATCACTGAGGCCGCTATTTACCACGACGAGACGTCCCTTACTTGTCACGTCGGCCGTTGCGCCAACAAACCACTGATCTCCCTGTGGGGCCATACATAAACTCGCACCGCCCCAAATTCCGGAAAGGGATTGCCAGGTAACGGATGTGACGTCACCCTGATCGAGGAGAATTGCATCGCCCTTAATGGCGTATTGAGTTCGCCGGATGGGCGAGAGGACAGTGGATTTTTTCTGAATGATTCGGAAGGGGGTGGTCGAAGAAGCTGTAGAAACCACAGAAGCAAGGGCTGAATCGGTAGGCGGACAAACGACGGCAGGGTAACTCTGAGAATAACCTTGCGAGCCGACTCTGGCCGTGAGCAGATTGCTGAGCGTTAAAGTAATTATGAGTGAGGCTGCAACAATTATCATTCGGCGAATTTTCATGTGAGTCGCTCCGGCAAGATTTCGCTCTTCCTTCGCCCAGCCGGTAATGCCATCACAAGCACAATGAGCAGGACGATCAACTCAAGGGAGAGCCAAGCTCTCCTCAATGTCCCATCATGAATCAGAATAATCTCTCCGGCCCGCGGGACATCAAATTGCGGAAGTCCGTAGTCGCCACGAGAGCGAACAAGTTGCTTGCCCTGTTGTATGACCTGCCACCCTGCAGAATAGTTTTCTGCCAAGCGAAGAGTCCCGGGACCTGGAACTGATGATCGCGCGGAAACTGCATCAGTGGGTATCGCTACTGACGTTCCATTTTTGTCGGTAAAGACAAGGTGCTCACTCACCCCAGCAACTCGCCAAACAATTCCGTCCTGGGTTGAAGATGTACGAAGGAAACCCCCCAGGCCATCCACCGTCCGGACCAACTGAGAGTCCACTGGATTTTTCATAAAAATATATTTGATCCCATGAGCCGAAAGAACTTTGCTGCTATTTATTCCCGACCCATCAACCATTTCGCGAACGGCGGTATCAATCGCAGTGGATGGCGATGGAGCGACATCGGGGTCTGCCAGCAAAGAGTCCCTTTCGCGCGCTATGTAGAACGAAAGTGTGATGACTTTCTCTTCTTCCAGATTACGAAGTACGAGTGTCTTCACGCCGGGAGTCACTGCCAAGTAGGCAGGAAGAACGGACTCTTGGTCTGCGCGGACGAGGGAGCTTGCTCCTGCCGTGGCTGCCCAAACAGCGGTAGTCATTCCGTAAGCGGTTGTCGTCGCAATTACCAATCCCGCGACCATGTGTCGGTAATGAAAATGTGTCTTTGCGAGGCGCTTTCTCAATCCATTCAAAATTATTACCGCGCAACATACGGCGGCGACGGTGGAGAAGGTAAGCAGAGTTCCAACCCAAAGCAGCGATTGAGTTGAGCGTGCGTGAGATGAAAACGATACGACGCTCAAGAGGGTGGCACCGAGGAGGAAAGCGAATCCAGCCTGGGCGTACTTGCGAGTTATTGATGAGGAGAATAAAGAGCCAATTAAAAGCAAAGTGATCGGA
>JBAZYI010000064.1:0-7809 GCA_041659345.1 Candidatus Nanopelagicaceae bacterium
TGCGAATCCAGATGCAATATGAGCGCCTACTTCAAAAATGTCAGGACTACTCCGGAATTCATCGTGCAGAACTATCCTGCTTCCATTTGGCCCCTTGCCAGATTCGTAGAAATCTAATTCGGCACTCAGTTGGTCAGGATCTGCACCTCGAAACCGACCAACAGCACTATCCGCGTCCGCACAGATGACGACATCCTGATTTATGAGTTCTCGCAAAAGTGCGCGCTGCGCCGGATCGCTCTCCTGAAATTCATCTACCAGGATGGTGGTGAAGCGCTCGCGAAGGTCAGTAGCGAGAATCGGGTTGACTCTGAGATGACGGAATGCCTCCACAACTATCTGGCTTGGATCAATCCGGCGTTTGGCATCAGCGGCTGAATCAGCCTGCAGATCTAAAATATCCAGATACTGCTTCCAGAAAATCGCTGCTGCCTGCCAGTATTTCTCACTGCTCTCTTGGCCAAGCTTTGCAAGTTGATCGGGTGAGAGATTTCTTTCGGAAGCGCGCAGAATAAGGTCCCTCAGTTCTCGTGCAAAACCATGTGTTGTAAGAGCCTTCTCTAAATCGAGTGGCCAGTAATTCTTACCAAGGTCAATATCTCC
The DNA here is from genome assembly GCA_041659345.1 of Candidatus Nanopelagicaceae bacterium. Lineage (GTDB taxonomy): Bacteria > Actinomycetota > Actinomycetes > Nanopelagicales > Nanopelagicaceae > QYPT01. The sequence continues at coordinate 604 of JBAZYI010000064.1, forward strand.
CGCGATGAGTTCGCGGATGAAATATTCCTGCTCCGCTCCGGACATGAGAATCGGATCGGCTGCGTCAGGATTAGCCTTCATTTTAAGAATTGAAAAGGCAAGTGAGTGAAAAGTCCGCGCAATAGGTTCGTGCATGATTGAGGTCGTGCGAAGTGCCACGGCATCGCGAAGTTCGGAGGCTCTCTCGCGATCGTATGTCAGCATCAATATTGAATTGGGGTCTTGTCCTTCACTAATACGTGATAGCGCTGCTTCAATGAGAAGAGTCGTCTTGCCGGTCGCGGGTCCTCCAAGAACGACAAGCGGTGAGCCACGATGCGAAATGACTCGGCTTTGATCTACTGTGAAGTTGAGAGACTTCGTCTCCAGTGGGCGTCTTTTGAGAGCGCCGACCACTCCTAATTGTTCCTTCGACGCTACCTCTCTAGACATAGCCCCCATTTAACATGAGAGCCATGACAAAGGCGCGCAATTACTCCTGGTTAGCCCGCTTGGCGCGTGCTGTAAGGCGTGCTCGTTCGTCAGCATTGAGGATCACCTTGCGGATACGGACCATTGCCGGAGTCACTTCGACGCACTCGTCTTCCCGACAGAATTCAAGAGCACCCTCCATATTCAGACGCTTCGGCGGAATCAATCGCTCTGACTCATCGGTGCCCGAGGCGCGCATGTTGGTCAGCTTCTTCTCGCGAACAGTGTTGACGTCCATGTCTTCAGAGCGGGAGTTCTCGCCGATGACCATGCCTTCGTAAACTTCATGGCCAGGCTCGACGAAGATGCTTCCACGATCTTGAATGGCATACATCGCATAACTGGTCACAAATCCACGACGGTCGGCAACAAGTGATCCAGTTGGACGGGTGCGAAGTTCGCCGTGCCACGCTTCATAGCCGTCAAAGACATGGTGAAGCAGGCCGGTTCCGCGAGTTTCCGTAAGGAATTCAGTGCGAAATCCAATCAAGCCGCGGGATGGGACGCGGTAATCCAGGCGGATCCAACCAGTGCCATGGTTGACCATCTGCTCCATGCGCGCTTTGCGAAGTGCCATCAGTTGCGTGATTACGCCGAGGTAATCCTCTGGAGCATCAATGGTGAGGTGTTCCATCGGCTCATGCATCTTTCCGTCAACCATCTTCGTGACTACCTGCGGCTTTCCAACGGTGAGTTCGAAACCTTCACGCTTCATGATTTCGACAAGCACGGCAAGCTGGAGTTCTCCGCGCCCTTGTACTTCCCATGTGTCCGGACGTTCTGTCGTGAGGACGCGGAGCGAAACATTTCCAATGAGCTCTGCATCAAGCCGGCTCTTCACGAGTCGCGCAGTCAACTTTGTTCCGCTCTGACCTGCCAGTGGAGAAGTATTGATACCAATAGTCATGGAGATACTTGGCTCATCAACTGTAATAAGTGGAAGTGCGATGGGATTATCCGGATCGGCAAGAGTCTCGCCCAATGTGATCGTTTCAAATCCGGCAACGGCGATAATGTCGCCCGGGCCTGCTTCCAATGCAGGGACTCGCTCAAGTGCTTCAGTAAGAAGAAGCTCGCCGACCTTCACTTTTGTCATCGTGCCGTCGGTCTTGATCCATGTGACCATCTGGCCTTTTTTGATGACGCCTTCGCGAACGCGGCAAAGTGCAAGGCGACCAAGGTAGGGAGATGAGTCAAGGTTTGTGACGTGTGCCTGCAGCGGGGCGCCTTCGTGATACTCAGGGGCAGGAATTGCCGAGAAGATGGTGTCGAAGAGAACATCCAGGTTCTCTTCCTCTGGCATTCCGCCATCTGTGGTACGAGTCAAGGACGCGCGGCCAGCTTTGGCGGATGCATAGATAATTGGGAATTCAATCTGCTTCTCATTGGCGTCTAGATCTAGGAAGAGTTCGTAGGTCTCATCAACAACTTCGGCGATTCGCGAGTCAGGGCGGTCAACTTTGTTGATGACGAGAATGACGGGCAAGTTCTTTTCTAGTGCTTTGCGGAGCACAAACCGCGTTTGAGGCAAAGGGCCTTCAGAGGCATCAACGAGGAGAAGAACGCCATCGACCATTTCAAGGCCACGTTCAACTTCGCCGCCGAAGTCCGCGTGACCCGGGGTATCGATAATGTTGACGATATTTGTTCCGCGGTGGACAGCAGTGTTTTTGGCAAGAATCGTGATGCCCTTTTCGCGTTCAAGATCCATCGAATCCATCATCCGATCCTGGCCTTCGGACTGCTCCTTATAGGCCGCGAAAGCGCCGGACTGCCAGAGCATGGCATCGACCAGAGTGGTCTTGCCATGGTCGACGTGGGCAATGATTGCGACGTTTCGAAGATTTTCGCGCTTCTTTACTGGCAGACCAGCCAGGTGCGCGGTAGATGCATTAGCCATTGACCCTCAACTCCACTCGATTTATGCCCTTTATGAACATCAATAGAGCGGTGCAAAGAATAGCATCTAGCGCGTATAACCCTTAAATCGGGTCTCAATTAAGCGAGGAAAATCAAGTGTTTTGAGGGAACCCTAAATTTATTCCGCCATGGCTTGGATCCAACCAGCGACTCGTAACTACTTTTCCGCGAGTGAAGAACTGAACGCCTTCAGCACCGTGTGCATGAGAATCACCAAATAGTGAATTCTTCCATCCGCCAAATGAGTAGTAGGACATCGGTACTGGAATCGGAACATTGATTCCAACCATGCCCACCTCCACTTCATTCTGATAACGACGAGCTGCACCGCCATCATTTGTAAAGATCGCTGTTCCGTTTCCGTATGGGTGATTATTCACCAGAGAGAGTGCTTCATCATATGTCTTCACGCGGATCACACTCAGAACTGGTCCGAATATTTCCTCTTTGTAGATACTCATGCTGGAAGTCACATTGTCGAAGAGCGTTGGGCCGAGCCAGAATCCTCCACCGTCAATATTAAGTTTGCGACCGTCAACGACAAGAGTCGCCCCTTCTTTCTCGCCCGCAGCAACGTAGGAGGCGACTTTGTCTCGGTGCACGAGTGTTACGAGTGGTCCCATATCCGCACCCATTGCACCATTGCCAGTCTTGATTTTTGCCATGCGCTCTGTAATCTTCGCAACCAATTCGTCGGCAATTGGCTCGACTGCTACAAGAACAGAAATCGCCATGCAACGTTCTCCTGCGGAGCCAAACCCTGCGTTAATCGCTGCATCGGCGGCTAGATTCAAATCGGCATCGGGTAGTACGACCATATGGTTCTTTGCACCACCGAGTGCCTGGACTCGCTTGCCGGCCTTCGTTCCAGTTTCGTATACGTATCTGGCAATCGGAGTCGAGCCGACGAAGGAAATCGATTTGATCTCGGGGTGAGTGAGAAGTGCGTCCACCGCAACCTTGTCGCCATGAACAACATTGAATACGCCATCGGGAAGTCCCGCTTCTTTCCAAAGATTTGCCATGTACATAACGGCGCTTGGGTCTTTCTCAGAAGGCTTGATAATCACGCTATTGCCGCATGCAATTGCAATTGGGAAAAACCACATCGGAACCATTGCCGGAAAGTTGAACGGAGAGATGATGGCAACCGGTCCGAGAGGCTGGCGGATCGAATACACGTCAACCCCAGTCGATACCTCCTCGGAGAAACCGCCTTTGAGCAAGTGCGGTATCCCACATGCAAATTCAACGACTTCCAACCCACGAGTTACCTCGCCCAACGCGTCGCTTAGTACTTTCCCGTGTTGGGCTGTAATGAGCGCGGCAATCTCCTCTTTATGAGTGTTTACCAATTCGCGGAAGGCAAATAGGACCTGCACACGCTTGGTTAATGAAGAATGTCGCCAAATGTCGAATGCTTTCTTGGATATTTCGACAGCATGATCAATTGTCGATGTGTCCGCAAACGCAACCGTCCCGGTAACAAGGCCCGTTGCTGGGTTGAAGATTTCGCCGTGGCGTCCTGATTTTTCATCTGCTATTTCGCCATTAATCCAATGAGATACATGAGTCATGTACGCAGAATACTTGAGACGGATATAGTGGCGCTAGTGCACAAGGAAAAGGACGAAAATGAACTCGCCAACTATTGATCCCAAAAAAGGTGCTGAAGTTTTTGCAGCAGATCGCGCCCATGTCTTTCACTCATGGTCTGCGCAGGCACAAATAACTCCCATACCCGTGGCAGGTGCTGAAGGATCTTATTTCTGGGATTACGACGGAAAGAAGTATCTGGACTTTTCATGTCAGCTCGTCTTCACCAATATTGGACATCAGCATCCCAAAGTTGTGAAGGCAATCCAAGAACAAGCCGCGATTCTTGCAACCATCGCACCGCAACATGCCAACGTTGCCCGCAACGAAGCAGCTAAGCGCATTGTTGATTTAGCCGGACCAAAATTTCAAAAAGTCTTCTTCACAAATGCCGGTGCAGATGCAGTGGAAAATGGAATCCGCATGGCGCGACTCCACACAGGCAAAGACAAAATTCTCTCCACCTACCGTTCGTACCACGGCAATACAGGCGCGGCTATTAATGCGACTGGAGATCCACGCAGATTCCCCAATGAGTACGCTCATGGACACGTTCACTTCTGGGGACCGTATCTATACCGCTCTTCTTTCTGGGCAGCCAATGAAGCCGAAGAATGCCAACGCGCACTTGAACATCTTGAACAGACAATTATTTTTGAAGGACCCAAGACCATCGCAGCAATTCTTTTAGAGACTGTTCCAGGAACTGCGGGAATACTCGTTCCGCCTGCGGGCTACCTAGAAGGCGTCCGTGCACTCTGCGACAAGTACGAGATCTTGTGGATTGCCGATGAGGTCATGGCCGGATTCGGAAGAACTGGTAAATGGTTCGCCTTTCAGCACTCAAAGGCGACGCCGGATCTCATCCTTTTCGCAAAGGGAGTGACCTCGGGCTACGTGCCACTCGGTGGAGTTGTAATTCCGGAAAATATTGCCAAGACTTTCGATGATCGCGTATTCCCAGGCGGACTCACTTACTCAGGTCACCCCCTCGCATGTGCAACAGCGGTAGCAACCATTGATGCAATGAAAGAGGAGAAAATGGTTGAGAGCGCTGCGAATCTGGGCGAGAAGATCATGGGTCCTGGACTTCGTGAATTGGCGAAGAAGCACAAGGTCATCGGCGACATCCGTGGAGTCGGTGCTTTCTGGGGAATGGATATCGTGAAGAACCGCGAGACCCGCGAGCCGATGGCGCCCTACGGAAGTTCAAGCCCAGAGATGAACGAGTTGATTGCCGCGTGCAGAAAGAATGGTCTGATGCCATTCCCAAATTTCAATCGACTACACCTCACGCCTCCGATCAATATCTCTGAAGCGGACGCCAAACTAGGACTAGAGCTCTTCGATAAAGCCCTCACTGAAATAGGAAAGCACTACTCCGGCGCATGAGCGAGTGGAACAGTCGCCGAACTAGAGAACAAGCATCCGGTCAACTATAACTAATCACTCTCTTTGAACGACTACTTCCCATTCGTAGGATGAGCGTGACGCAATTGGCACGACATTACTTCCAATCCAACCTGCGTCAGCGAGTTCGAATCCCTTCAGACGTACATCTAGTCACCTAAGTTGATGCTGAGTAGTCTCCCTTTCCATGCGTATTAGAGATGTTCAAGAGAGTGACCTCCAGGCACTATTCGAAATGCAGAAGGATCCTGAGTCAAGGTGGATGGCAGCTTTTGGATCCAAGGACCTTGAAGACAAAGAGGCCTTCTTTCGCCATATGCACAAGATCGCTAAAAATATGGATGTGATTTACAAGGTGGTTGAACACGAAGACTGGGTTGTCGGAAGCGTGGGTAAATGGGTAAGTGAACATGGGCCTGAATTGACTTACTGGACTGATAAAAGATTCAGAGGCATCGGCCTAACTTCGTCCGCGGTGAAGGAGTTTCTCTTATTATTTGTCGAACGACCGCTATACGCACATACTGCCGGAGACAATTTGGCATCTCAGGCAATCTTGAAAAAATTGGGGTTTTCCAAATATGAGGAAATCATGTCATTCTCGGAAATCAGAAATATGGAGATATTGGAAGCCGGTTTTATACTTGATTAAACGCAAAGTCCGTCAGTCCTAGCAAACAACGACGAGCGACTCCCTAGTTCCCAGTTTCATCCCCTCGGGCGCATCCGTGATTTAACTCCATATATTGTCACCACGAATTGATGCATCAGCGCCACCATCGATGTAAATCGTCTGACCAGTTGTATGAGTGTTCTCTTCACTAGTTAGCCATGCAAGCAGATAAGCAACTTGCCGAGGCTTGAGGTAATGGTTGAGAGGCATAGGAACCATCGCGTCAAGAGCGGCTCTGGATTCAGCAGTCGCGACCATTTTCGCAACCATCGGGGTCTCAACAATTCCAGGTCCAACAGCATTAAGTGGGATACCGGCTCCCGCCCATTCCGGCTTGATGCACTCGCGACGAATCCAACGACTAATTGCGCGCTTTGTCGAACCATAAATCAGTCCTGCCGGCTTTGATCCTTGATCAACGAGTCCTTGCGCGATTCCTAAGGCGCCTGACTCATCACTTGCGAGCATTGCATCGACCAACTCCGCCGAGATGGGAAATAGGGAAGAAGTAGAGCTTGGTATGGCAACTCTAGGTGCCGGACTATTTTTCAGTGTCGGAAGGAGTTCGATTAGAAACTCAGTCACACCGAAGAAATTGACGGAAACAGTTTTGGCAATGGAGTGCACCAATCCGGCGCAAGGGATAACTCCATCAATGCTGCCTCCGCTCAATTTTATGGCGGTCTTAGCGGCCTCTTTTCGTCCTAGGGAAGTACTCAGATCAGCGTTGATGTCGGAGTTATGAATATCTACACCAATTACTTTGGCACCTCGATCTTGTAGCAGAACCGCAGTCGCCGCTCCAATTCCAGAAGCAGCGCCGGTAATTACATATGTCCTTGTCACCGTGACGACCTTTCTTAGATGTATGGCGTAGGGAACTTGTTAAAAAATCAGAACAGCAGAGCTCTTTGTGCCAGGCCAAGCATGAGCGTGGCAACTTCATTGCGTCGCTGACTAGACCGCAGTCGCGGTGTTGAGTTGAGCAATCCAAAGACTGCGTGCGCCATCGTGCGCGCAGTTTCTGGTGTTTCACTTCGCCGCACCAGTTGGATTTGATCTACCCAGAGTTCGACATATCGCCGTTGCAGGCGTCGAACCTGCCGGGCATCATCTTCTTCAAGATTACTAAAATC
>JBAZYI010000065.1:0-7660 GCA_041659345.1 Candidatus Nanopelagicaceae bacterium
CGATTTTGTCTGCATGGATAACGATGACGAAGTCACCCATATCCATATGAGGAGCGAAGGTTGGCTTGTGCTTGCCGCGCAATAATGCAGCAGCGTGGGTAGCAAGGCGACCCAATACAACGCCTTCAGCGTCGATGACGTGCCATTTACGCACCGCATCGCCAGGCTTTGGACTATATGTACGCACGCTCTTGCCCTCGCTTCTACTTAATGACTTTTACCATGCGGCGCCTTATTGGCGCAGGAGGGTAAGGGTACCCGTGAGGGCGCCAATGGGTCAAAACGCCTGATCTGACGCTCAGAATTCCCTCTCTGTGACCCCTGGAGAGCCCTTGATTCCTCCTTATCCTTATCGCCGCCTGCATTCAGTGCTAATCTCAAATCATGCGGCGGCGTGCCTCGCACCTTCTTTTCTCGATATTCGTCGCCCTATCACTCTCATTTTTGGGGAACGAGGCAGCTTTCTCAGCCAGCCCCGACCTCAACGGGACCTGGATAAATAAGGGCGAGTGGGCCGGCTCGATATCGATCACACAGACCGGCGAGCAAGTTACCTGGAAGATTGATGCAAATAACAAGTTGTACACGCAGACTTTCATTGGAAAATGGAGCGGAAAATACGTCGTCGGCAATTACACCTGGACCGAACCCAAGTTCACCCCCCAAAGTTACACCGGCACTTTGACAGCATTCTTAGCGGATGATTGCCACTTGACGATAGGTAAAGTCGAGACTCCGGATATTAAGTATGCGTCGGCATACAATCTGACGAACTTGATTTTCACCAAGACCCCATGCGCAGTAAAGACAGTGTGGCCACCACTCCCGAGTGCCCTCGTTTCCATCGAATCTGTCTCGAACGGCTGTGGAGGAGGAGATGCAGGCACAGACTATCAATCCGGAGACGACTCAGCTTTTGTCGATTCCGAAATTCCATTTGCGGACAACGTCCAGTGGAAGAAGGCGTTTAAATATTACGTCAATTTTCGACCGGCCTGCATGCAACACGATGCTGCATATTCACATGCGAAGGTGAAAGAGATGGCATTGAACGGGGGCAAGGTCATTGATTACTTCAACTGGACGAAAGAGAAGATTGACGACAAATTTCTGAAAGACATGATAAAGATTTGCGATGCCTCAATTCCCAAGTCCGCAAAAATCGCATTAAACAATTGCAAGAACAACGGAGGTTTTCACACGGTCAGCGGCGCCAAAACCCGTTACAACATTGTGGCAGGAACTTCGTATTCTCAGAAGATCTGGCGCGGTTTAGGATTTTATCAAGACGCTCCGCGACTTACCGGAGCCTGGACCGTACAAGGATTCAACACCGGCACATGGGGATTTGTGCAGGCTGATCGATTCGTCGGCATCAGGTGGACCGGCGGCTCAAGCCAACCCGATACCACTGGAGAATTCCATGGAACGATCATCAGCCACGACAAGGAGAGCACTGTTCAAGGGTTTTACATAAATACCACCAAGGGAGTCCCCACGACACCTCGCGCAATGTCGCTCACATGGAGCCCAAAGCGCCCAGACGAACTCCGGTCCAGCACGGGATTTACGTTAAAGAGAAACTGATCGGTTAAGGCCCTCAATATCTGCTCCGAAGCTTCGCTTGAATTCTTTTTCAAACCCGCGGACGCCACTAGAAAGAGGTATTGCGGCAGGTGTCCGAACTAAACAAAAGGTTGTTTTAGAGATTCTATTCTCTTAAAGTTCACAATGAAAAATGACTTCGTTAGTGATTCAAAACCCTGACTTCCCAAGGGCGAAGCAGATTCTCTTCAGTAACTGAGGCGGGTTCGTAGTTGGAAATAATGATTTTGGATGACCCGCGAAGAGGGATCACTTCGGTTCCATTTATGTCCAGCTCTTGATCTGAGAAGTTGGCCATCACCAAAATGGAATCTCCTTCCCAGTTGCGCGTGTAAGCAAAGAGGCAAGGGTGGTTAGGTTCAAGAAGTACGAAATCGCCATTTGTGAGGATACCTTCCTCTTTGCGAAGTTTGATTAGACGGCGATAGAACTCAAAAACCGAATCGCGATCCCCGACTTGAGCCTTGGCGTTGATTGACGGATAGTTTGGATTAACTCCAATCCACGGCTTACCTGAGGTGAAACCAGCATTGGCTCCGTCATCCCACTGCATAGGCGTGCGCGCATTGTCCCTGCTTGATCGGCGAAGATTTTCAAGTACCTGCTGAGAGGTCAGTCCCAAGCGATCCTTCGATTCAGTAAAGTAGTTAAGCGATTCTATGTCTCGATAATCGTTGACGTCAGAGAATGGCACGTTGGTCATGCCGAGTTCCTCCCCTTGATAAATAAAAGGAGTTCCTTGCTGAAGATGAAGCACGGCGGCTAAAGTTTTGGCTGATTGGGACCAATAATCTTTGTCGTTCCCGAACCTACTTACGGCTCGTGGTTGGTCATGGTTATTCCAATAGAGGCTGTTCCAACCAATTCCAGCAAGCCCTTCTTGCCATTTCTTGAACGACGACTTCAATTCGCGAAGATCAAGGGGCTTGTGATCCCACTTTCCTCCGGGACCATGATCAAGTCCAACATGTTCAAATTGGAAAACCATGTTGAGTTCTCGACGACTGGAATCGGCAAAAAGGCGGGCTTGCTCAACGGTGACACCAGGCATCTCTCCAACCGTGATGAGTTGGGCGTCTCGGCCCGCAAAAACTTCGTCGTGCATTTCACGTAGAAATTCATGAATTCTCGGGCCGTAGGAGAAGTGTGGAAATCCGTTGCCAAATGGCGCCCCGGGGGGGAGGTCGCCATTTGGCAAAGTTGGCTCTTTGGAAATGAGATTGATGACGTCCATACGAAATCCGTCAACACCTCGATCTAGCCACCAGCGCATCATGGAGTACACGGCTTGCCTGACTTCCGAGTTCTCCCAATTCAAATCTGGTTGCTTGCTCGAAAAGAGATGAAGGAAGTACTCACCTGTGGTTTCGTCGAATTTCCAAGCCGAACCAGAGAAGAATGAGCCCCAGTTATTCGGCTCGGCTCCGGGCTCTCCGCCGGTGTGTCCTTGACGGGGTTGCCGCCACCAGTACCAATCCCGCTTGCTGTTCACCAAACTCGAGGCCGACTCGACAAACCAGGGATGCTCATCGGAGGTGTGATTGACGACGAGGTCCATCACTAATTTCATTCCACGCTTATGGATTTGATCTATCAATTCATCGAAGTCCTCGAGAGTACCGAAGGTAGGATCAATGTTTTGATAGTCGCTAATGTCGTATCCGTTGTCATCTTGAGGTGATGAGTAGATCGGGGAGAGCCAGATGACGTCAACACCGAGGGTTTCCAAATGGGGCAGGCGCGAAATGATTCCTTGCAAATCGCCTATTCCATCGCCGTTCGAATCCGCAAAACTACGCGGGTAAATCTGGTAGACAACCGAACTTTTCCACCACTGTTGGGATGTGGAGTCTTTTTCAAGGAGCGATGTATCTTCAGATCGAGTCAAGGAGTCCGCTTTCGTTGCGATCAGGGATCAAATCAATATGGACGATCTGCCAAATATGCATTCTGGGCAGGGTTGCGATTGCATAGTCACCATCAATTGCTACGGGGATTTCCATCAATCGACTTGAATGGTCGGGGTCGGCCACCTTCACGATAGGAATCGATTGGCCCACGCGTCGAAATCTAAGTTGGGCCAATCCGGGGTCGGTTGGTGCGTGACGTGGCGAATCCCAGAGCGTGTCTTCTTGTCCAAGGAGATTGATCAGATGGATTACAAGTCCGAGTGGGGTAGAGGTGATTCTCCGCCAAATCGATCCAGGTTCGGCCTCTTCGCTCACTCTGGAATTTTCGAAAGTGACGTCGCAATCATTGTTGTAGTTTCCTGCATACGAAGCTGTCACATCGACGATCCTCGGATCTAGTAGCAATTCATCGTGCTCGACTACAAAGTCGTACCAAGACTTTAGGAGGGTCGCTGTAGACGTTTCAATTTCGTGATTTCGAACGTAGTAAGGGTCCACCAAGAGTCGATCGGATTCTCCGGCGAGAATTTGTGTGGCACCGTGCGAGAACAATGTCGCCATCGTGAATGCGGTTGCCCGATCAGAAACTTCCGCTGACGCGAAGTCGTAGACATGTTGATATGCGGCGATGACTACGGGTTTTTCACATGCGAGACTCTTTGCGCGGGTGACCATGTGTGCCAGAGAGTTGAGTGTCAAGGTTGGAGCCCACACCTCGATATAGACTCCATCCTGCGGGGTATGCGCGGTAATCCACGTTGGAAAGTCGTTGACGTTATTGAAGACCAACTGTTGGGCGGGCAAGGAGTCGCGAACTTTCGAAATCAACGTCGCAAAAGAGGCGCTCACGTCGATGTCGAGTCCGTCGGCTCGAACCGCAGCCTTCGGGTAGCCAAACTGGTCGAGGTGGAAGCCGTCGAAGCCGATGCTGGCAACCGAATCGACCAATTCCTTACTGAAATGATTGAGCCAATCCGGGGATGCTGGGTCCAGAAGAAAGAGAAAGTCGCCAAGTCCGAATGGTTGTCCAGATGCGGTCAGCAGAGCTCGATGTTCCCATTTCGACCATTCATTTGGTCCCACGGCGTAGATGGCCACATAACCGAGAGCGCTTGCACCCACATCTTGGACTGTGGATACGAGATCGCGAACGGTTTGAAGTGAAATTGGCTGATCAAGGGCGTCCTTGTAGTTGTCACCTCCACCGAGAAGGTCTGCGTGCCTATAAGCCCAGTCGTAGAATAAAATTGCGGATAGATGCAGTCGCCGAATATTGTCGGATACGGCTGAGAGATCACGATTAGGCGAGTAATCCGCAACAAAACCGTATCGAATACGTTCTCGTGAGTTCTCTTTTACCTCGACAGCTGTCCGTGCAACGTTGTCGCCAATCTTGAGCTCGAATCCATAGCAGCCGCGAGGAAGTACGCCTATGTGTATTGAAGTCTCCCCGTTATATGGATGACGAGCGACTTGCTGACCTAGACGCCAAATAGACATCTCGCCGAAACCGAATGCTCCACGGATTTCGATTTCGATCGGATCGGCTGGGGAGTAGGTGGCACGGTTGGGAAGAATTTCAAACATTGTCATCCTTTCACTGCCCCTGCTGTGAGGCCTTGTACGAAGTAACGCTGGAAGACCAGGAACACGATGATGACGGGCACGATGGCGATGAGCGAGGCTGCAAAAACAAGACCCCACTGAGTCGCGTTTTCTCCCTGGAATGCGGCGATAGCTATCGGCAGCGTGCGATGTTCCGGCCCAGTCAACATGGTGAGGGCGATCGGATACTCATCCCAGCAAGATAGAAAGGTGAAGATCGTAGCGGTGGCAATAGCCGGTTTGGAAAGGGGCAAGGCCAGGCGCCAGTAGCGGGTCCATACGTTGGCACCATCGACCTGCATGGCGTGGTCGAGTTCAATCGGAACCGAGGCAAAGAAACCACGAAGCAAGAATGTATTGAGCGATAAGGACCCCACCACGTAAAAGAAGATAAGCCCCGTGAGCGAATCAAGAATTCCCAAATACTTGGCAAGGACAAATTGTGGGATTAAGAGCATCACGGCCGGAATGACCAACCCGGCGAGAAGAATCCGGAAGATCAATTCCCTGCCAGGGAAACGAAAGCGAGCAAAACCATAGGCCATCATCGAACTTATAAGCAGCGATAGTGCCGTTGCGATGAGCGCCACGATCGCGGAGTTGAGGAAAAAGGTCCTGAAATTCTGGGTGGTTAGAGCATTGGAGAAATTGGACAGAGTCGCAGGATGCGGAATGAATTGCGGCGGAAAGGTCAGAACATAGGCCTGCGACTTGAAACTGGTCGACACCATGTAGATGAAAGGAATGACCATGATGATCGCCCCTACTACCAGAGCGACGTATCTTAGGAACGTTGAGGTGCTACTTGCTCGTTGGCGGCGATTTCGCAATACGAAAGTAGTCATTAGATTTCTTCCGCATTTCGACTGCGGAACAATCGAAGTTGGATAACCGCCAAGATGAAGACGATCAAGGCCAAGATTGCCGATAACGCTGCACCATAACCAAAGTCAAGGAATGTAAAGGCTTGTTGGTACATGTATGTCAGCACTACGTCCGTCTGTCCGTATGGCCCACCGTTAGTCATAAGAAGCACTGATGCAAAGACATTAAATCCACCTATTACGAGCATGATGGTGACGAAAGTTGTTGCCGGAGCGATAGCCGGGAGTGTGACCACTTTGAATCTCTGCCACCGGTTGGCACCATCTACTGTCGCAGCCTCTTCGAGTTCTTCGGGCACGCCTTGCAGGGCGGCCAAAAAGATCATCATGGACCAACCCACTCCTTTCCATATGCCCAACGCACAAATCGCGACCAAGGCCGTGCTTCTTTGGGACAACCACGAAACATCTGAATCGGTCAAGTGGAGAAAGTCGTTGAGCGTAAAGTTAATAAGCCCTTTATCTGCGAAGAGGTATCTGAAAAGCAAAGTAACGACCACCCAACTCGTTACAACCGGTAGGTAGAACAGGACTCTGAAGAGAGGTTGGGTGGGACTCTTCTTCTTGAGGAGTAAAGCAATTGCCAGGCCAATGGCAATTTCAAACGGAACCGTGAAAAGCATGTATATGCCGCTGTTTGCCAAGCTCAACCAGAAATGCGGATCGTGATAGGCGCGAATGTAGTTATCAAATCCGACGAATTGGCTCACTGCACCAGAGACGATTTTCCAGTCGTAAAAACTCATTGTAAGCGCCTTGAGCGCGGGGTAAATGATCGCGATCGAGAAGAGGATTACGCCTGGCGCAATAAAGAGATAAGGGGTGATGATTCTTTTTAGTCGGCTCAAGTTAGGAATGGAAGGGCGTTTTGGTTGGGCCGCGCGACCCACTGAGGGAGTCCCGGGTGGGGAAGTCTCCAGAGTAAGTCGCGCGGCCACAGTATTACTTTCCGCTCGTTAGTACGTAGTCGATCTGAGCAGCTGCCACAGTCAAAGCCTTCTTGACGGTGGTTTTACCAAGGAAGGCAGGCGCCAAATTGGTATTCAAAATGGTGTCGACCTGTGATGCATTTGGGTGGGCGATACGGGACTTGGCAGTCTTGAGTTGCTCTGCGAAAGTCTTGTAATAGGGAGCCACGGCGACTTCTTGTGAAGCAAGGGCTGGAATGACTGTCATCTGTCCGGTCTTTACCATCTCCATTTGGAATTGGTTGCTCTGCGTGTAACGGATGAACTTCATTGCAGCGTCTTGGTTCTTTGAAGAGGAGGTCAGGACAATGTCCTCACCGCCGACAACGCTCACGGAACCACCAGGGCCTGCAGGAATCAGAGAGTAAATCTGCTTGAACTTCGGATACTGGCCACTCCAGATTCCACTCATCCACGGACCGTCGAAGATCGTGGCGTAGAGGCCCTTTGGAAGTCCGTCTGAGGTGCCAACGGCGCCGCTGTTGCCGGTGATCAAGTTAGGGATCAGACCCTTTTTGTAGTAGTTGACCAACATTTGAACAGTGGCAATGTTCTTTGCGCTGTTCAGGTAACCAGTTGCTTTTGTTTGAGCAGGGTTTGTGACGACTCCACCACCGGACCAGAGCCATGGTGAGATGTTCCAGGCGCCAAGACCGCCATCGGCGAAGAGTGAAATCTTCTTGCCCTT
>JBAZYI010000066.1:0-7636 GCA_041659345.1 Candidatus Nanopelagicaceae bacterium
AGAGGTCCAGGTGGGCGAGCATTTTGCAATCTCAACCAGCCAATGTCTCAAAATTTCCTGTCCGTACTCAGTGTGCAGGACCTCTGGATGGAATTGAACTCCCGCCAACGTAGCAGTCTCATTCTCAAATGCGCTTATCGGAGTATCACTCGTACCTGCACAGACCGTGAACCCGGGGGGCTCTTGAGTGACGGCGTCCCCGTGACTCATCCAAACACGTTGCACATTGGGCAAAGACGTAAAAATCCTTGAAGTTGTGGCTGCGTTGAGTTCTGTGCGACCGAACTCTGACTTCCCTGTCTTGCTGACTACTCCACCAAGAGCAGCAGCCATAACCTGGAAACCGTAGCAAATTCCAAAAACAGGAATGCCTAACGAGAGAATCTCGGGATCCATGACCGGAGCATTCGGCGCATAAACACTTGATGGTCCGCCCGAGAGAATAATGGCTTCGGGGTTTCTTGCTAGAACCTCTTTTGCAGAAATGGAAGAAGGAACAATTTCACTGAATACCCTTGCTTCGCGGACTCTCCGTGCGATCAATTGCGCGTACTGCGCACCAAAATCAACGACCAGCACTCCGTATGGATTAGTCACGATGAATGAGTACCTCAACTCGCTGGAATTCCTTTACATCGGAATACCCGCACGTGGCCATGGCACGACGGAGAGCGCCAAAGAGATTCATCGATCCATCCGATGCACGGGAGGGTCCTAGGAGGATTTCGCGCAATGTTCCGGACGTACCCACCGCAACCCGCTCGCCACGTGGGAGCTCTTGGTGGTGCGCTTCGCTTCCCCAGTGCCAACCAAGTCCAGGAGCTTCTACAGCTTTTGCGAGAGGTGATCCCATCATGACGGCATCCGCGCCACAAGCAATGGCTTTGGCGATATCACCACTTCTTCCAACGGAACCATCTGCGATGACGTGAACATACCGCCCACCAGATTCATCAAGATAATCGCGCCGAGCAGATGCCACTTCAGCCACCGCTGATGCCATAGGAACTTCAATTCCAAGCACCTTCCTCGTTGTGTGCGCAGAGCCTCCACCAAATCCAACCAGCACACCTGCGGCCCCTGCGCGCATCAAGTGCAACGCACCGACTGCTGTTGCCACCCCTCCGACGATTACTGGCACATCGAGTTCGTATATAAATTTCTTTAAGTTGAGTGCTTCATCCTTTAGAGAGACATGCTCAGCACTCACCGTTGTTCCCCGAATCACAAATATATCTACACCCGCTTCAATAACTGTCTTATAGAGATCAGCAGTCCTTTGCGGTGATAATGATCCTGCGACTCTTACTCCGGCATCGCGAATCTGCTGAAGTCTTTCCTTGATCAGAGTCGGTTGAATTGGGGCCCTATAAAGCTCTTGCATGCGACGTGTTGCATGTACATCAGGCATCGACGCAATCTCGCCAAGTTGTATACGAGGGTCCTCGTAACGAGTCCACAAACCTTCTAGGTTGAGAACTCCAAGACCGCCTAATTTGCCAATTTCGATAGCGGTTTCTGGTGAAACTACGGAATCCATTGGAGCTGCAATCATTGGGATATCAAATTTATATGCGTCGATCTGCCAGGCGGTTGAGACCCCTTCAGGATCGCGTGTGCGTCGGCTTGGAACTATTGCGATATCTTCAAAAGAATAGGCTCTGCGAGCGCGCTTGCCAGGTGCAATCTCAATTTCGCTCATCGATACTCCTTAATTGCTTCGGATGTAGTTCGGGGCCGAAGCCACATCCAAAACATCATGGGGATGACTCTCCTGCAGGCCGGCGCTGGTAATTTGAATGAGCCGACCCTCGCGGCGAAGGTAGGCGATATCTGCCGCGCCCGCATATCCCATGCCCAAGCGCAGACCACCGATTAACTGGTGGGCAACTTGAGACAAAGGGCCACGGTATGCAACTTTTCCTTCAATGCCTTCAGGGACCAATTTATCCTCAGATAAAACGTCATCCTGCATATACCTATCTTTTGAGTAGGATTTTTTGCCGCCTCGAGTTTGCATTGCACCGAGTGAGCCCATTCCTCGATAAGCCTTGTACTTACGACCATCAATCTCTACGAGTTCACCCGGGGATTCATCGCATCCAGCCAGTAGAGAACCAAGCATTACGGTATCTGCGCCAGCAACAAGTGCTTTCACGATATCGCCAGAATATTGAAGTCCGCCATCTGCGATGAGGGGTATGCCAGCTTTTGCGCATGCCTTACTGGCTTCCATGATTGCAGTAATCTGCGGAACACCAACCCCGGTTACAACTCGAGTCGTACATATTGAACCCGGGCCCACACCCACTTTGACGGCATCTACTCCTGCATTGATAAGCGCCTGCGCTCCGGCGCGAGTGGCTACATTGCCGCCAATAATCTCTGTCTTTGGCGAATATTTCCTAATTCGTGTAATCGCATCCAGAACGCCCCGGTGATGACCATGTGCCGTGTCCACGACGACGACGTCTACTCCCGCTTCAATGAGCGCCTTTGCTCGAGCAAAACCGTCATCGCCGACACCTACCGCTGCGCCAGCAAGTCCGACTCCCTTTACTAACTTCACGTGAGTGACTTGCTCGTCAATGGGCAGGTTGCGGTGAATGATTCCTATTCCGCCAGCTTTTGCCATTGCAATGGCCATCTCTGATTCAGTGACTGTATCCATTGGAGATGAAACCAGTGGTATCCGCAACGAGATATTTCGAGTTAATCGAGTAGAAGTGTCGACTTCGCTGGGAACAACGTCCGAGGCATCTGGCAGAAGGAGAACATCGTCATAGGTCAGGCCAAGCATTACGACTTTCTCGTTATCGGCCATTTCGCCTCCCGTATGACGCTCAATCAAGGTGAATTCCAACGTGAAGTGGGAAAGTCTATCGGCTTTCCGGTGCCTTCCAGTTCGCGGGCATCTGCCTCAAAAGCAAGCCAGTGGACCCCATTACTCCCCTACGACTCTGGAAATTTCCTCGCAGGCTGATTTCAAATCGGAGGAGAAGAGTGCATCCTTACATTCATCAAGGTTCCATCCCGGTCCTCCAATGAGAATCCGCGGAGCCGGTCGGACTTTAGGTAGATCGCGGAAGAAGGCCGGGTCGCCGTTTTCGGGAAGTAAAGCCCAGAGAAATATCACCGGCGGGGCAATGCGAATCACCATTCTGGCAACTGCCTCATGGGGTGTACGAGCGCCTAAAAAATACGAAGATATCGATCGTTCAGCCAACGCAGCTTTCATTGCGTAAAGTGCAAGTGAATGTTGCTCTTCACTTGGGGCCGCCAACAAAATCGGGCGCGGGTTGCGAGCCTCATGAACGTCGACAGCTAGCAATACTTTTTTCACCACCTCAGAAACCATGTGTTCGACTTCAACGCCTGCTTCGGTTCGCTCCCACTCGTTTCCGATTCGTACCAGTAATGGGACGACTATTTCCTGCCACGTACAAATAACTCCATTTCGCGCCAGTTCCTGCTTCAGCCCAGATTCCAAAAAGCAATCATCCAACCTGTATGCGGCTCTAAAGAAAATCTCTACGAAGTCTTCGGTTGAATTCTCACTCGGTTTGCCTCGGATCAATTCTTCAAGTACGTCTCCGACCGTTTCGTCACTACAGAGAGCCTTCGCGCGAATTGCAGCATCACACGGTGCGACGCCTTCGATGACCAGTCGTCGCATCAAAGTGAGCCGAGCCAGATCGCCAGAGGAGTAGCGTCGGTGATTGCCTGCCTCATGAACCGAAGGTCCCAGGCAGTAGCGTCGATCCCAGGTTCGAAGCGTGGCGGGAGCGATTCCCAAGCGGCGAGCAACCGCCGCTACCGTCAAGAACTCGCCCATGAACCTATCTTCGGGCACGGAGGCAAATCTCACCACTTGAGAACGAGGCTCCCATCCCGGTATGAAGGAGGGATTATGTGGGCTTTCTCATGAACTTTTCAGTGATCTCTCCTTGAACAACCTATGAAGCGATTGTAGAGTGGCAGCACTCTCCAAGAAAGGATCCCCCCTGATGGCCGAAATCTCCCGCTTGCCCAAGCCGGTTGCCCAGGTATGGGAATGGCAGCAATCAGGTGCCTGTCGAGATCTCCCTTCGGAAATGTTCTTTCATCCAGATGGGGAGCGCGGTCCACGTCGACGGAACCGCGAGAACCGAGCCAAGGCGGTATGCGCCACCTGTCCTGTCATTCAACAGTGCCGAGATCATGCCCTCGCAGTTGAGGAGCCATACGGAATCTGGGGCGGCCTCAGTGAAGACGACCGCCTCAGCATCCTAGAAAATAACGACCGAAAGATTAACGAAGCGATTCCTCACGCTTCCTAATTCGACGGTTAACTCTTCACCTTGCTGTCGAAGTTTTGGACCTTCCAAACATCGCCCTCTTTAATCAGACTAACAATAAGTCTGTACGTCTTCCCATCGGTGCCTTTGATTTCGTATGTGACTTCGGCTGTTGATGCGGATCCAGTTTCAGCTTCCACTGACTTATTCGTCATCTTCTCTTCAGCGTTAAGAATGGGGCCTACTTGGGCCACCACACCATCAAACTGATCTGAAGAAACTACCGCTTTGGCTTCGGAAGAGAAAAGTCCATAAGCCTCCGCGGCATTGCCCGCTTGAATTGCGTTGAGGAATTGATTACTTACCTTCACAGGCTCCTTGGTTGCAGAGTTTGCCAACAGGGTCACTCCCACGATAACTACGACAAATGCAAGAACCACGTATCCGATGATCTTCTTCATATTTCTTTTCTTGGGTGGCTTTGTCTCACTCGTTGCTTGGGAAACTTGGCCTAAGTTCTCACTCATTTCTCCTCCTTGATCGTTGGCGTTGCCTACTCAGAAAAGAAATTCACGGCAACCTCGACTTCATTTACATCCTGAAGTGCGTTGGTTCAAGGGTTCTCTCAAAATGAGACTAGCGCAATGATCTACATAACTTCCCAGCGAGGGGAGGCACTCATGTATTTAAGAAATATGCGCATTAAAGAAAGCGAGAGTTCGCTCCCATGCAACTGCTGATGCACTTGCGTTATACACCTCAGTTCGCTCGTCATTGAAGAAGGCATGATCGGTCCCCGGGTAGTCGTAGGCTTCAGCGCTTCCGCCTGCTGCGCGAATGGCATGAAGTGCCTCTTGGATTCCCGGTGCTGCAGAAGTTCCATCATGTTCGCTGCAGTGAATAATTGAATGCTTCCCTGAGTAATTCTCCCATACCGGAGCCATGCGCGACCAGGGTTGGCCTGGATAGAAACCAACGGTTGCGACAATTTCTGGTGAGAGCGTCGCACTCCAAAGCGCAAGTGATCCTCCCATGCAGAAACCGATAACCCCAATACCCTTTCCGACAACATCCTTTCGCTCACTTAAATACTTGGCGGCACCAGCAATATCAAGTGCTGCCTTATCTATCGCAAGATCCATCAACAACTTCCTTGCCTCATCCGGCTCGGTTGTGACAACCCCGTGATAAAGATCAGGCGCGAGAGCAACGAAGCCCGCTTTCGCAAATCGATCGGCGACATTTGTAATGTGACCGACCAGTCCCCACCATTCTTGAATCACGATGACAGCAGGACCGCTTCCGCTCTGCGGCAGCGCTAAATAACCTTCACATGTTCCGCCATTGCTTGCAAAAGTGACTCGCTCGCCCATATCTTCGTGCTCCCATTTCGATTCAAAAAGTCGTCACTGCGTGATGATGAGGATAATTCCTCCTTCAAATCATTACTAGTGTTTCCTTAGATTGGGTTGCATCAGAGGTAGGAGATAAAAAAATGAGCCTCGCATTACACGAGGCTCATTTTTCTAGAACTACTTAGTGGGAGTGTCCACCAGGGCCATGCGAGTGGCCAGAGCCACCTGCATCATCAGTGTCACTCTCTGGACGCTCATAGACAACCGCCTCGGTTGTAATGAACATCGCAGCGATGGAAGCAGCATTTGCGAGGGCAGAGCGAGTGACCTTTACCGGGTCAATCACGCCTTCAGCAGTGAGGTCTCCATAGATTCCAGTCGCTGCGTTGTAGCCCTCGTGAGGCCCCATTGCGCGAACTTTGGCAACTACGACATAACCTTCAACGCCAGCATTCTCGGCGATCCATCGAAGTGGCTCATCGCATGCCTTGCGGACAAGACGGACACCAACAGCCTTATCGCCGTGGAATCCCAGATCGCCTTCAAGTGAGTCAGCTGCGTGAACAAGTGCTGCTCCGCCTCCGACAACAATGCCTTCTTCAACGGCCGCACGAGTGGCAGAGATCGCATCTTCAAGACGATGCTTCTTCTCTTTCAACTCGATCTCGGTGTAGGCGCCAACCTTGATGACACATACTCCTCCTGCGAGCTTGGCAACACGCTCTTGCAGCTTATTGCGATCCCACTCAGAGTCTGTGTTCTCCAGTTCGCTGCGAATCTCGCCGACGCGAGCAGCGACTGCTGCCTTGTCTCCACCACCATCGACGATGGTTGTGGTGTCCTTGGTGATCACGATGCGACGGGCGCGACCGAGAACATCAAGGCCAACCTGATCCAATTTCATTCCAACTTCAGCAGAGACAACCTGACCACCGGTGAGAATCGCAATATCTTGCAACATCGCCTTGCGACGATCACCGAAACCTGGAGCCTTTACTGCGGCAGATGTGAAGGTGCCACGCATCTTGTTGACGACGAGAGTTGAGAGAGCTTCTCCCTCAATGTCTTCAGCAATAATCAGAAGCGGCTTGCTGGCTTGCGCGATCTTTTCCAAAATAGGAAGGAGATCGCCAAGTGCTGAGATTTTATTGGCGCTGATCAAGACGTAAGCGTCTTCAAGGACTGTCTCCATACGATCTGGATCAGTCACGAAATATGGCGAGATATAGCCCTTGTCGAACTGCATTCCTTCAGTGAACTCCAGTTCGAGTCCAGTCGTTGAGGATTCTTCAACAGTGATGACGCCATCTTTTCCGACCTTGTCCATCGCCTCAGCGATTAGATCGCCGATTGCGCGATCTTGGGCGGAAATGGTTGCTACGTCTGCGATCTGTGACTTGTCTTTTACAACAGTGGCATTTTCGCGAAGACGTTCGATTATGGATGCAACAGCGGCTTCAATTCCCAACTTAATATCCATTGGCTGAGCACCGGCAGCAAGGTTACGAAGACCTTCCTTCACCATTGCCTGTGCAAGGACAGTCGCTGTAGTTGTTCCATCACCGGCAACATCGTTGGTCTTGGTTGCAACTTCCTTCACCAACTGTGCGCCCATATTTTCGGCGGGATCAGATAGTTCGATCTCACGCGCGATTGTTACACCGTCGTTGGTAATGGTTGGGGCGCCGAATGATTTTGCGATAACGACGTTACGACCGCGAGGTCCAAGCGTTACCTTGACGGTGTCAGCAAGAATGTTGACGCCGCGCTCCATGGCACGACGGGCGTGCTCATCGAACTCAAGAATTTTTCCCATTTAGATCTTCTCAATCACAGCAAGAATGTCGCGAGCAGAGAGAACCAAGTACTCCTCATTGTTGTACTTCACTTCAGTTCCGCCGTACTTGCTATAAAGAACAACATCGCCAACTTTGACATCCATCGGCACGCGAGCTCCGTCATCGAAGCGACCTGGGCCAACTGCAACAACAGTGCCCTCTTGCG
>JBAZYI010000067.1:0-7615 GCA_041659345.1 Candidatus Nanopelagicaceae bacterium
ACCCGTTCACAAAAAACATTGGCGGCAACTGGCATTAGTCCAGATGTTCGCGTAAAAGATCTTCAAGAACCAGAGCTCGCGAAACTTCGTGAATTCATCGAATCTAACTTCAAGATCGAGGGCGACTTACGTCGCGAAATTGCTGGAGATATTCGACGCAAAGTCGAAATTCAGAGTTATCAAGGTATTCGTCACCGCAAGGGACTTCCTGTTCGCGGTCAACGTACCCACACCAACGCCCGTACGCGTAAGGGTCCTCGTAAAGCAATTGCTGGCAAGAAGAAGGTGACTAAGTAATGGCCGCTCCTAAAGCTAAAGCCGGTGCCGCAAAAGGCGCTAAAGGCAAAGTAAAACTTCGCAAGAAGGAGAAGAAGAACATTGCGGTTGGTCACGCTCACATTAAGAGCACCTTCAACAACACGATCATTTCCATCACCGATACAACCGGCGCAGTTATTTCATGGGCTTCATCAGGCCAGGTTGGCTATAAAGGCTCACGTAAATCAACTCCGTTCGCCGCACAGTTGGCTGCAGAAGCTGCTGCTCGTCGCGCACAGGAGCACGGTTTGAAGAAGGTAGATGTATTCGTCAAGGGTCCAGGATCTGGACGTGAGACTGCAATTCGTTCATTACAGGCTGCCGGTTTGGAAGTTGGTGCCATCTCTGATGTCACACCAGCCCCACACAACGGTTGCCGTCCACCCAAGCCACGTCGAGTTTAAGGAAGGAATAGAGTAAATGGCTCGTTATACCGGAGCAGATTGCAAGCGCTGCCGTCGTGAAAAAGTGAAGCTCTTCCTTAAGGGCTCGAAGTGCGATGGACCAAAATGTCCGATCGAATCTCGTCCATACCCACCAGGGCAACATGGTCGCGGTCGTTCGAAGGAATCTGAGTACCTACTTCAGATGCGTGAGAAGCAGAAGTGCGCACGTATTTACGGTGTACTGGAGAAGCAGTTCCGCGGTTACTACGAAGAGGCAAACCGTCGCCAAGGTAAAACTGGTGAGAACCTTCTCGTAATTCTGGAAACCCGTTTGGATAACGTCGTGTTCCGCGCTGGCTTTGCAAAGAGCCGCGACATGGCACGTCAGTTGGTTCGTCACGGACACTTCCTTGTAAATGGCAAGAAGGTAAACATTCCTTCCTTCCGCGTCTCTGCGATGGACATTGTTGATGTTCTTCCAAAGTCACTGGATCTCACGCCATTTATCGTCGCAAGCGCCGAACTTGGTGAGAAGTCAGTGCCTGCATGGATGGAGGTTGTTGGTTCGCAAATGCGCATCATCATCCACGGTGTTCCTGCACGCGCTGTCATCGATACCCAGGTTCAAGAGCAGCTAATCGTTGAGCTTTACTCCAAGTAATCCCCGGAGTTAACCCCGCGGGAAATTACAGTGGATTTGCTTTAAAGAAGTAAAAAACTGAATAAAAGAGGAACAAGTAGGAGATCAAATAGTGGATCTCCCAGACATATGGAGGAGCAACAGTGCTAATTGCACAACGTCCCACCCTCAGTGAAGAAGTACTAAGTGACACGCGTTCACGCTTCATCATCGAACCACTAGAACCTGGTTTCGGTTACACCCTCGGCAATTCAATGCGTCGGACCCTGCTCTCCTCAATTCCAGGAGCAGCAGTTACGAGCATCCGTGTCGGTGGCGCATTACACGAATTCACCACTCTCGAAGGCGTTCTCGAAGATCTCACCGATATTGTTCTAAATATCAAGAACTTGGTGCTCTCTTCAGATAATGATGAACCAAGCATTCTTTACATCCGTAAATCAGGGGCTGGCCCCGTGACCGGTGCAGATATTGCTGTGCCAAGCGGAGTTGAAGTTCACAATCCAGCTCTCCACCTGGCAACCCTCAACGGGAAGGCAAGCCTGGAGATTGAGCTCACCGTCGAACGTGGTCGTGGATATGTAACTGCAGTCCAGAACAAGCAAGCTGGCGCCGAAATTGGTCGCATTCCTGTTGACTCAATCTATTCACCAGTTCTCAAGGTCACTTACAAAGTAGAAGCCACTCGCGTTGAACAGCGCACCGACTTCGATCGCCTCGTTGTTGATGTAGAGACCAAGCCATCAATGAAGCCACGCGATGCAATTGCATCTGCTGGTAAGACTCTTGTTGAACTCTTCGGGCTTGCTCGCGAACTCAATGTAGATGCTGAAGGCATCGAAATGGGACCTTCCGTTCTCGATGCGGCTCTTGCCGCCGATCTTGCTCTTCCAATCGAAGATCTTGATCTCACCGTTCGTTCATACAATTGCTTGAAGCGCGAAGGCATTCACACGGTTGGCGAACTTGTTGGCCGCAGCGAAGCCGATCTTCTTGATATCCGCAACTTTGGATCAAAGTCCATTGATGAGGTCAAGGCAAAGTTGGTTTCCATGGGAATGTCTCTCAAGGACAGTCCAGCTGGATTCGATCCAACACAACACCAGAATTACGACGTAAATCTTGACGATGAATTCGTCGAGAACGAGCAGGCCTAGGAGATAACATGCCAAAACCAAGTAAAGGTCCTCGTCTGGGCAGTGGCCCATCACACGAGCGACTACTTCTAGGAACTCTTGCTGAGCAACTTTTCGAGCATGGGAAGATCACAACGACCGAGGCGAAGGCCAAACGGCTACGTCCGCTTGCTGAAAAATTGATCACCTTCGCCAAGAAGGGCGATCTTGCAGCTCGACGCCGGGTAATGGCCACAATTTCAAACAAGAGCGTTGTTCATACACTCTTCACCGAAATCGGTCCGCGCTTTGAGGAGCGCAATGGTGGCTACACCCGTATAACAAAGATCAACCCACGTAAGGGCGACAATGCCCCTATGGCGGTTATCGAGGTTCTAACGGAAGGCACCCCAATCAAGAAGGCAGTCGTTACGGAAGCCGAGAAAGCTGCAAAGAAAGCTGCAAAGAAAGCTGCGCCCGCTAAACCGGCGACTGCTACTAAAAAGTCCACAGCTAAAAAAGCCGCTGTAAAGAAAGACGCTGAGTAACAACTCACCGAAATTCTCATGACGGAACCCACTCTCTTTGCCGAGAGTGGGTTTCTTCGTTTGCGCCTGGATATTGCATACGATGGCACGGATTTTTCCGGATGGAGCAAGCAACCAGAGCGACGAACCGTACAGAGTGAAGTTGAAAGCGCTCTCCAAAAACTAACTCGCGTTTCGGTTGAAACAATTGTCGCGGGGCGCACTGATGCAGGAGTCCACGCATCGGGGCAAGTAGTTCATGTTGATATTCCAGATTTGGAGATCGGCCCATTTTCCAAGAAAGATGACTGGAATATTGATGAATTGCCCTATCGACTCAACCGCATTCTCGATGAAGATGTTCGAATAATGTCAGCGAGTATTGCTCCTGTGGGTTTTCACGCGCGCTTCTCAGCGCTGCGCCGCTACTACCAGTACAAAATCATCGACAATAACCGTCCGATTCTTCCAATGCGTCGTTTCGATGTCGCGCCCTGGTATCGCCCACTCGATGTGGATGTGATGAATCAAGCAAGTGCACTTCTGGTTGGAGAGAATGACTTTGCGGCCTTTTGCAAATTCCGTCAAGGTGGAACGACAATCCGAACTCTTGAAAGATTCGCGTGGGTACGAAGTGAAGAGGGCTTGAAAGCGGAAATAGTTGCTGACGCATTCTGCTATTCCATGGTGCGCAATCTTGTTGGTGCGGTTGTTTGCGTTGCGGATGGCCGATTTCCCGCTGAATGGATAAGAGAAGTACTCGACAACCGGAAGAGGGTTTCTGATAGCTTGGTATTTCCATCGCGTGGATTAACCCTTGTTCACGTTGACTATCCACCCGAAGACCAGCTTTTAGCGCGTATAGAAGAAACACTTAGACGGAGAGGCGAAGATGAGTAATGGGGCACATTGACGTTAACGCCGTGGAGTTTTCTCTCTCCGACGGTCGAGTCCTCCTTAACGACGTCAATTTCCGAGTCGGTGAGGGCGCGAAAGTTGCACTGATCGGTGCCAACGGTTCGGGCAAGACCACGCTCATCCGCATGATCTCCGGTGACCTTGAGCCCGAATCCGGCGCCATTTCGATTTCTGGCGGTCTCGGCGTGATGCGCCAGTTCATTGGTTCCGTGCGCGATGACACTAATGTGCGCGAGTTACTCATCTCAGTGGCTCCTAAACGTATAAGGGACGCTGCCGCCGCTGTTCAAGCGAGTGAAGAATTGATGAATACACGAAATGAAGAGCGTGACCAGATGGCATACGCCCAAGCACTCGTGAATTGGGGAGATGTTGGCGGGTATGACTTCGAAGTTATTTGGGATGTCTGCTGCACCGAGTCACTTGGCAAATCTTTTGACGAGGTTGCCGAGCGAAGTGTGAACACGCTTTCAGGAGGGGAGCAGAAGAAGTTGGTTCTGCGTGCCCTCTTACAAGGGCCGGAAGAAGTCCTGCTCCTTGATGAGCCAGATAACTATCTGGATGTTCCATCCAAGCGCTGGCTGGAAGAAGTGATCACAGAAACCAAGAAGACCGTCCTCTTTGTCAGCCACGATCGCGAACTTCTGGATCGTACGGCCAACAAAATTGTCACTCTTGAACAGGGCGCCCATGGAAATACCGCTTGGGTCCATGGCGGGAAATTCTCAACGTGGCATGACGCCAGGAAAGCACGTAACGAGCGATTTGCAGAGATCTTGCTCCGATGGGAGCAGGAGCATGATCGCCTTAAAGAGCTTGTCCGCACTTTGCAATGGCAGGCCGCGAGTAGCCCAGATATGGCGTCTAAATATCGCGCTATGCAGACGCGTCTTCGCAAATTCGAAGAGGTGGGTCCACCGGGGGCGCCTCCAATTGAGCAAGATGTTCAGGTGGGATTGCGCGGCGGGCGCACTGGTGTGCGTGCATTAACCATGGAGAATCTTGCTCTCACCGGACTTACTGAGCCTTTCAATTTCGAAATCTTTTTTGGCGATCGGGTTGCCGTGCTCGGAAAGAATGGAACGGGCAAGTCGCACTTCCTTCGAATGATCACGGGGGATAAGAGCGTGAAGTTCACGGGCGAATTCAAACTCGGCGCGCGCGTCAAAGCTGGATACTTCGCGCAGACGCATACCCATCCTGAGTTTATGAATAAAACTCTGCTCGAACTTCTTTGGGAGAATTATTCTCTGCAATTGGGTCCCGCAAAGAGTGTGCTGCGTCGGTATGAGATACACAATCAGGCCGAGCAAAAATTCTCCTCGCTCTCCGGCGGCCAGCAGGCACGCTTTCAGGTTCTTCTTCTCGAACTCTCCGGGTCGACGCTTTTGCTTCTTGACGAACCGACGGACAATTTGGATCTCGCCAGTGCAGAGAGTTTGGAAACTGCCTTGGAGAAGTATGTTGGCACGGTGGTATCGGTGACTCACGATCGCTGGTTTACGCGAGGCTTTACTCGCTACCTCATTTTCGGTGCCAATGGACAAGTTTACGAGAGTCCTGAGCCAATTTTTGATCGCTAATTTTTGCTGAACTATTGAAGAAAGACTGGAGATGTGAGTGCCGAGTATTGTCAAGAAGGGTGTTCGGTTCTAGAGTGGTAACACTCAGAGCGTGAACGGTAATTTCCCTAGGTCAGGTTAGGTAAGGGTGAAGACTTATGCTAACTCTCATTGGACGGTTAGCAAGTTTGTTCAAAAAGGATTTCCAACTCCTCGTTAATTATGAAAGATCTCATCCTCATTTTTTCTGGTACTTGGGAGTAGATGCTCTCCTTTCGGTCGCACTCGTTTTTGGTGGGTTCTCCCTCTACGTAGAAATGACTTCCGATTCGCACTCCTTGGAGCATGTGGGTGCCGAGGCGTTGACATCCGAAGAACTAGCTGAGCACGCAAATAAGAATAATGTGCTGGCTTACTGGCTGGGATCTATCCCAGGGTACGAATACACGATAAATCATTCGGAATCAGATGTCGCCGATATCTTCTACTGGAAAAAAGACACCCAGATACTCGCTACAAAACTGTTTCTTTATGAAGTGAAGACGTATAGGAATCAGAAGGCGTGGGATTCGCGCAGCCACACTCTTATGGCAACTACGAATATCGAAACGATAAAAGTCAACGAAGACCTCACTATTCGGATCAACCCGACCTCAATGAGGGGCGTCATCGCCACCTTCATCAGCAGGCCTGAAATTGTGGCGCTGGCGTATCCAGCCCCCCAGAAACTGCAGGAAATGGTGAGAAATGTGGAGAGCCTCAGACTGGTTCAATGACGCAGGGGCAAATGTTCTCTCGGGACCCTCACCTCTTGCACAATAGCCCCTAGAATGGGCGCGATGCGAGCCTTTCCCACAAGGAGTTACGTCCGATGATCGAACTTGCCATTACTCTCGATGGCCCCACAAGAAATATTCATGTCGGTCCTTTTACGACCTCGGTTGCAAATCTTGCCATGTATGGCTTCATCGTTCTCCTATTTATGGCCCCTTTAGCCTTTGCGAAACTAAAAATTCGGCGAAGTTTGGTCTCAAATGAGGAATTTGAGAATATTGAAGAATTTGAAAATGCGCTTATAGACGCAAATCTTGGTTTCATAGCCAGATATATTCGAATTGTAAATTCAGTGATCTTGGCCTCTCTCGCATTAGTTTTTGGTACTGGATTACTCATGGCCTCGAGAGGCCTCTCTTGGCTTTACACGTCAGACGTAAGTCGATTTGTGCACGCTATGCATTATTGGTCGGTGCAGATCTTCTTTATCTTTGTCATTCTGCACTTTGCAATTAATTTCTGGCGCTCGGCATGGCATGGTCGCGCCTTTGCGATGTGGGCAAGCGGCATCTTCACTTATTTGGTTTGCATGTTCACCGCATTCACCGGCGGCTTGGTGGCCAATACACTCAATTCGCAGTGGCTTGCCTTGCAGACGAAGAATGTCGCTAATTCCCTGGGCCTTGGTTCGCTCTTTAATCCGCTCAATATTGGGCAGATGTTGACGCTTCACATCGCTATTTTCCCACTTGCCGTTGGAGCACTCGTACTGTGGCACTTGGCACTGGTGCGACGTCGCGTGCCTCGTTCCAATACGGCTGCAAAAGACATCTCGGAGAAGCCATTATGAATCTGAGCAGGAATGGCGAAGAGGAGTTAGAACGACTCACCCCTCCCGAACGACCATTTAATCTTTATAGAAGTGTCGCACTGGCCCTTGTTCCCTTGAGCGCACTTATTTTGTTGCTCGCTGGATTATTCGGAGGGCCTTTCTCGCGTGAACTGACACTCCAGGAGTGGGCAAAATCTGCCCCCGCTGATTTTGTTTTTACGGCTACTCAAGAATTGGCTGAGGTGTCAGGCAAAGGGAGCAATGGTCCTCCATATAACTCGTTGGATGAAGGAGAACGACTAGGTCCGATCAACTTGCAAAGACTTGGCGGAATTACTATCCCGATAGACCCTGCTCAGGAATTTGTCATTGGCCCGCTTGAAGTCAGCCAGGACGAGGGCGTCTTCGCCGCGATAGGAGAACTTAGGAAATTAACAGCAGGCGAACAGAAGGAATCGTTTTCAAGTTTCGTCGAAGATCAAAAGGCTGCTCTGGGTGCTGCTCTGGGTGTATGGGAGCAGGCTAGTTCCGACCAACGAAAAA
>JBAZYI010000068.1:0-7410 GCA_041659345.1 Candidatus Nanopelagicaceae bacterium
GCGGTATCGAGAATCGAATCAATCTCAAAATTTAAAGTGACACCAAGTTCTTTCTTTACTTCCTCAATCCACTCGTTCATTGTGTCAGCCTCTCTTTCCGTGATGGCTTGCTGCAACTCTTCTGGGGTATCAATATCGAGAAGCCTACTCTCGAGAGATGTAGAGAGCTCAATCTCTCTCAACTGCAAGAGCGCAGTCAGGGAGCGCATCGAACGCCCTTGCGGGCTCCCAAGTTTCTCGATTGCCTGCTTGAGAGCATCTGTTCGATAGATCGCGCACAATGTTTGGGGAATGCCTTCCGCATCAAGTGGAACCAACCCGTCCCTGGATGTTTCAAGTGAATTTGCCAAATCATGGATCACTGCCGCCGCAAAGGGCATATCGGTAGCGATCAGTGCGACAAATTCTGTATTTATAATTGCAAGACCCGCATCCACCGCAGCGACAGGGCCACCTCCTGCAGGATTTTCTTGGACGAATTTCAGGGATCGCAATTGGGATTCGAAAGTCGGCCCGACAATGACTACCTCGATATTCACTGCGAGGTCTGTCAGTAAGTGGGTGAGAAGCGTCTTGCCTTCCAACATTGCCAGGGATTTGTCTGATCCGAATCTGCTGCTGCTACCTCCTGTGAGAATCATCGCCGACAACTTTTCGCTCATGGGCTACTGTCCCGTCAGAGGCGCAAGAAGTTTCATAATTCGACTTGGCCGATGTGTAATTCTCTCTTCCTTGTCGGCCAGAGCTGAGAGTTTGATGGCGCCATTGACTGCCAACCATCGCAGTGGCTCGCGCTCCCATCGAGGATTTCTCCAGTGCACAAATGGAAGCGAAGTGCGCACAGACTTTTCTTTGGTGATCAGATCTGCCATGGCTGCCGCAGCGAGATAGGAGAGTGTTACTCCGTCACCGGCGTATCCACCCATCTCACCAAAACCTCTCCGTGTTCGAACATAGGGAGCCCAGTCTCGAGTTACTCCAACTGCGCCGCCCCAAGCGTGGGTGAATTCAAAATCTTTTAGTATCGGGAACCACTCTCTGGCCATCATGCGCAGCCTTTCGTGATCCCTTTCGTGTGATTCACTTCTTTCATTTCTCTGCGAGCCCCAGGTGTAGGGAGCTCCGCGTCCACCGATTGCGAGCCGATTGTCTGCAGTGCGTTGAGCGTATGTGACTAGGTGTGCAGCTTCGGCAAATGTCTCACGATTGCGAATACCAATAACATCGAAGATTTCCTCTGGGAGAGGCTCCGTGGCGATCATCAGTGAGTAGATAGGGATCTGATCGCGTGTTTTTTCGTGATACGCCTCAATCGCGCGGACAATAAATTTTGCTTTGATTGAATGACCGTTGACGGATACTTTTCGCTTCCGAGAAATGTCTGCAAAACTATTCTCAAAGATGGCTACTCCACGGGCTTCAAGTGATTTCGCTAAACCAACCACGAGAGCTGCAGGGTTAAGGGCCGCGCAATCGGGAGTGAAGGAGGATCCAACCGCGCCCGACATCGAGATACGTGCACGTGTCTCTTTTTGGGAGAGCATGGAACCTTTGCCCTCGTTCTCAAGACGGCGCAATTGGCCTGCGTTGCGCGCAACCATCAAAGTCCCACCTTTGCGAAATCCACAATCGATCTGACTCTTCTCGATGAATTCCCCAATTTCGTCAATAGAGGCCTTCAGGAGTGTGTGGAGTTGGTCCACTTGCGATTGTGAACACCGAGTGAGCAGGGTTTCATCGGATGCGGGGTATAGCGCCGAAGCCCAGCCACCATTTCTACCGCTCGCCCCCGCTCCCACTTGGTCTTTCTCGACAACCGCGATTTTCAAAGATGAATCCCTGGTGATTAGATGATGCGCACTCCAGAGGCCGCTAAATCCGCCTCCGACAATCACCACATCCCAGCGGCGATCGATATCGCCCGGTGAGAATTCCGGGCGGCTGATGTCAGACCACCAAAGACTCATATTCGATTCTTTGGCCAGCGCGAAATATATTCCGGAACATCGATACCAGATTGTAAATCGTCCGCAGGTATGGGCCGCTCGTAGAGACTTGAAATGGGCACGATCCCTGCCCAGATATTTGTATCGGGCTCAGTCTTCGCATCGTCAACGACCGACTTCGAAACTTTGATACTAATTTCCGAAAGGGGAAAGGCCAGAATTGCTGTCGCTTTGATTTCCTGCTCGTTGGATGGGCGCAACTCGATTGCACGCTCGGGGAATAGGTGATTAGTAAGTGCCTCAAGTGCGCTGACTTTCTCCTCTCCTTCAATTAGGCGGGCTTTTCCAAATGCCATGAGGGAGTGATACCGCATTGATGAATCAAATGAAGTGCGGGCCAGGACAAGTGCGTCAACGAGTGTGATGCTCACGCACGCTGGCGCTCCTGATGCGAGGGCCTTGAAGAGACGAGATGCCGTGGATCCATGTAGAAGCAGCTCATCTTGATAAGGCGCGCAGGCAACCGGAAGTACAAATGGCTGATCCTCAATCGAAATTGCCACGTGAGCGATGATTGCTCGTGCGAGAATCGCTCTCAGAATTTCCGGGTCGTCCACCTGCTTATCAGGAGAACGACGAACTTTGGTGCGATCGGTTCTCATTACAGAATGATAGAGGCAGCTTCAGTCAGAACGGTCCGGAGAATTGATTCAATTTCGTCAAAATGGCTCTGGTCGCAAATTAGCGGCGGAGCAATTTGAATGACAGGATCTCCGCGATCGTCGGCCCGACAGTAGAGTCCATTATCAAAGAGTGCCTTTGATAAGAAGCCACGTAATAATTTCTCACTCTCATCAGCGGTGAAAGTCTCACGTGTTGCTTTATCCTTCACCATTTCAAGACCAAAGAAATATCCAGCACCGCGGATGTCGCCAACGATTGGTAGATCGTAGAGTTTCTCCAGCGTGGTTCGCAGGGCATTTTCATTGGAGCGAACATTTTCGTTGATTTTTTCTTCTTCGAAAATCTTCAGGTTTGCGAGAGCTACTGCTGCACCGGCGGGATGTCCACCGAAGGTGAACCCGTGCAGGAATGAGTTTGTGCCCTTTCGGAAAGGTTCGTAGAGACGCTCGTTGGCGATCATTGCTCCCATTGGGAAATAGCCAGAAGTCATGCCCTTTCCGCAAGTAATGATGTCTGGGACTACTTCGTAGCGCGTTGATGCGAAGTACTCACCGATTCGACCAAATGCAGTGATGGTCTCATCGCAGACCATGATGACGTCGTACTGATCGCAGATAGCGCGCACTCGTTGCAAATAGCCTGGGGGAGGCGGGAAACATCCGCCAGAGTTCTGGACCGGCTCAATAAATACTGCAGCAACTGAATCCGCACCCTCGAAAAGAATTGCTTCTTCAATGCGATTTGCCGCCCACTGTCCAAACTCTTCAAATGAGTCGCGGTGATTCAGTGGCGCTCGATAGAAGTTTGTGTTTGGAACTTTGTGATGACCTGCAATGAGAGGCTCGAAGTATTGCTTCGCAGCAGGGATGCCGGTAATAGAAAGCGCGCCTTGTGTTGTGCCATGGTAAGCAACGTGGCGGCTAATAATCTTGTGCTTCATCGGTTTTCCGGTTAGCTTGAAATATTGCTTGATCAATTTTGCTGCAGTCTCGACAGACTCTCCACCTGAAGAACTAAAGAAGACATGATTGAGATCTCCAGGGGTTAGGTCAGTCAGTCTCTCGGCCAATTCAATCGCACGAGGATGTGCGTAAGACCAGATAGGGAAATATGCAATTTCCTTGATCTGCTTCGCGTATGCGTCTGCGAGTTCTTCTCTGCCGTGACCTACCTGAACAGTGAAGAGAGAGGAGATTCCGTCGAAGTAACGCTTGCCGCGATCATCGTAGATGTATGCCCCTTCACCTTTTACGATGACAGGAATTGATCCACCATCTTCATACGCGCCCATGCGAGAGAAGTGCATCCATAGATGCTCCTTGGCCCGGTTGGACCAATTTGATTCAAGATCCGATTCAAAGAATTGAACATTATCGAACGTACTCGTTGTTGCCATTTTTATGTTCCCCAGTTATAAAGCTGCTTGCGCAACTTTAGATAGATAAAACTTTCAGTACTTCGTACCTGTGGAATTGCACGGATACGCTGTAAAAGTTCTAGTAGATGTTCATCGTCGTTGCAGATCACCTCTGCCATCACATCGAAGCCACCGGAGGTGACCAGGATGTAATCGACTTCCTTGTAGTGGGAGAGTTGATCTGCCACCGCGACAAGGTCGCCCTCGACTTTGATTCCGATCATGGCCATCCGGAAAGATCCAACTGTGAGCGGATCTGTGACGGCCACCACTTGCATGACTCCCGACTCAATGAGTTTGGCAATGCGCTGGCGCACCGCTGCCTCTGAGAGCCCTACGGCAACGCCAATTGCGGCGTATGGCTTACGCCCATCAATCTGCAGTTGCTCAATGATCGCCCGGGAAATGTCGTCCAGAACCGGGCGTGCCTTGGTAGTCATGGGGTAACTCTCTCGTACCTTTGAGGGAAAAGCAAAGGAATTCGTAGATTTTGGGGCATTTGACAACGATATCCGCAGATTAAAGCCCCTAAATAGGGAATATTCGTGGTGGGGGCTATTCAGGGAGCGCAACTGGGCGTACCCTCGCCCTGACTACCGATAGGGGATTTTTACATGGAGACGTTATCCAGCTTTATCAACGGCAAAGAGGTTGCAAGTGTGTCGGGGCAGACCACCGCAATCACCAACCCGGCCACAGGCGAGGTCTATGCCCAGGCGCCTAAGTCCAATCAAGCCGATGTGGACATCGCAATGAAAGCTGCGGCTACGGCCTTTGAAGGGTGGCGCGATTCGACCCCCAGCGAACGGCAACGCGCACTATTAAAGATTGCCGATGCACTTGAGTCACGCGCCGCAGAGATCGTAGAGATTGAGAGTCGAAATACCGGTAAGCCAATTGCGGTCACCATGTCCGAAGAGATTCCGCCGATGATCGATCAGATCAGATTCTTTGCTGGTGCTGCTCGCAATCTTGAAGGAAAGGCAGCCGGCGAGTACATGCATGGCATGACCTCTTTTGTCCGCCGCGAACCAATCGGTGTCTGCGCGCAGATCACGCCGTGGAATTACCCAATGATGATGGCTGTCTGGAAATGGGCGCCCGCGATCGCAGCGGGTAACACGGTTGTTCTCAAGCCAAGTCATACGACCCCAGCCAGCACCGCTTTTATGGCAAAGGTAATGTCGGAGTTTCTACCTGCAGGCGTCTTCAATGTGGTCTGCGGTGAGAGGGAAACAGGTAGAGCACTTGTTGAACACGAAACACCCGCCATGGTCTCGATCACTGGTTCTGTACGCGCAGGAATGGATGTGGCTGGGACCGCGGCCAAACAGGTAAAGCGAGTCCACCTCGAACTTGGTGGCAAGGCTCCGGTTGTTGTATTCGATGATGCAAATCTCGAGAACGCTGCCGAAGGAATTGCTCTTGCTGGCTACTTCAATGCCGGTCAAGACTGTACGGCGGCAACGCGTGTACTTGTGCAGGCTGGCGTATATGACGAAATGGTTGCCCTGCTTACCGATCAAGCAAAAAATAAGATCGCCATCGGGATGCCAACCGAAGACGTTCTGGTTGGACCTCTCAATAACATCAATCAGATGGCCAGCGTGAGCGGATTCCTCGATCGCGCGCCATCGCACGCCAGGGTTACGGTCGGCGGAACGAAGTTGGCTCGAGCAGGCTTCTTCTTCCCACCCACTGTGGTGGCGGACCTTCATCAAGATGACGAGATGATTCAGAGCGAAATCTTCGGACCCGTCATCACCATGCAGAAGTTCAACACGGAGGAGGAAGCAATCGCGATGGCCAACGGGGTTGAGTATGGACTTGCTTCGAGTGTCTGGACTCGAGATCACAGTCGAGCGATGCGACTGGCCAAAGCCTTTGATTTCGGCTGCGTCTGGATCAATACGCACATACCGATTGTGGCTGAAATGCCCCATGGCGGATTCAAGAAATCAGGCTATGGCAAGGATCTTTCGGGATACGGATTTGAAGATTACACGCGCATAAAGCACGTAATGACTAATTTGAACGGCTAGTATTCCCGAATATGATCCACTGCTTAATCCCTTGAATCCCCTCAGGGAGAATCCAAAAATGAATGCTGAAAGTGAAAGAGGATCTGATAATTTTTATGAGACTAACCACTAGACCAATTAGGAGCCGCAATGCCACTTAATAATCCGCTATCTCCGGAAATGCGCGAACTCGTACGTGCACAGTTGTCCCGTCGTGGTGTGATCGCGGGGGTGGGGGGACTTGGTGCTGTGGGACTTCTTGCCGCATGCGGCACGGACTCTGACACAGACGCAACTCCGACTGCTTCAACTGGTGGAGGACCTGTCCGTTGGGCCAACTGGACTCTTTACTTGGATTATGACTCAGATGCTAAGAACTATCCGACTCTGGACGCCTTCCAAAAAGAGAGCGGCATCAAAGTCACATACCAGGAAGATGTCGATGATAATGATTCTTTCTATGGCAAAGTGCAAGGACAACTCAAACTCGGACAAGACATTGGCTACGACATTGTCACCTTGACTGACTGGATGGCCGGTCGTTGGATTCGATTGGGATACACCCAGAAACTAGATGCGGCTAATATTCCAAACAAAGTAAACATCTTGGATAAGTTGGCCACTGTCGGATTCGACAACGGACGTAACAACTCGCTGACCTGGCAGTCCGGATTTGCCGGTTTTGGTTGGAACAAGGAGAAACTCCCCAAGGGCATCCAAACTGTTGACCAGCTCTTCGCGCCAGAAAACAAGGGCAGAATTGAAGTTCTTTCCGAGATGCGCGACACCATGGGAATCATCTTGCAATACCAAGGTGTAGATATCGAAAGTAACTTCACTGAGGCGCAATTCATGGACGGCGTTGATTTCTTGGCGAAGAAAATTTCTGACGGGTTTATCCGCAAGGTGGTTGGAAACAGCTACAAGGAAGATCTCATCTCCGGTGACGCAGTTGCCGTTATTGGTTGGTCAGGAGACATGTTCCAACTTGCTTCAGAAAATGAGGGCAAATTCGACTTTGTTGTCCCTGAGAGTGGCGGCACTCTCTGGAGTGACAACATGATGGTCCCTTCGACTTCCAAGAACAAGGCCAATGCCGAGAAGTTGATGAATTACTACTACGATCCTGCTGTTGCAGCCCAAGTTGCCGCTTACGTCAACTACATCTGTCCAGTAAAGGGTGCGCAGGCCGAAATGGAGAAGATTGATCCCACTTTGGCAAGTAGTCCTTACATTTTCCCAACGGAGGCAACACTTCAAACTTCAAAGGTCTTCCGCACCCTCACCCCGGCAGAAGAGACCACCTTTACTACGGCTTTCCAGCAAGCCACCGGGAACTAGT
>JBAZYI010000069.1:0-7389 GCA_041659345.1 Candidatus Nanopelagicaceae bacterium
AGCTTTCATGATGAATGCCGTCGCCTCTATGAGCGCATTCTGGTCTTCCGCTTTTCCGTACAAAGGTGAGAGGTCAAGCGCCTTTCCAGCGTGCATGGTCACCTTCGTTCGGGGCCAGAAATGAACTCGCTTGGTGTACCGGGGTAGAACCTTCTGTGGACCCCAAGCCGCAACGGGTATGACTGGCGCCTGCGTGAGAATGGCCAGACGAGCAGCACCGGTCTTTGCAACCATGGGCCAGAGATTCTCATCTCTAGTCAGAGTTCCTTCGGGATAAATGCCAATCAAATGACCCGCATGGATTGCAGCAATGGCACTATCGAGAGCTCTGCCCGCCTGCGCGGTCTCTCTGTCTACGGGGATCTGTCCGGCGGCGTGAAGTATTCGACCAATAACTGGGGCATTGAAAACCGATCTTTTGCCAATGAACCGTGGCGCTCTGCCATTGACGTAGAGAAATTGCGCGAGGAATAAAACATCGGAGTAAGACATGTGATTGCTGATGACGATAGCTGGACCTACCTGCGGAATATTTTCCTGGCCCTGCCAATCCCTTCTTGTAAAAGCACTCAGGATCGGAATACAAATGCGTGTACAAACTTTAAAGGCTCGGTTGGTGCCTAGCGGATAGCCAACCGGGGGTGGGTATGTAATTCCATGCACCATGCAAGAGTACTGGTTCGCATCCATTTCCCTGAAAGGAAAGAACTGCCTCTAAAAACAAGAGCGGAACCGACCAATGGTCAGTCCCGCCCTCGAAAAGATATAAAAAATTACTTCTTCTTCTTGGCAACTTTCTTAGCGGCCTTCTTTGGGGCTACCTTTTTCGCTGCTTTCTTAGGAGCAACTTTCTTAGCGGCCTTCTTTGGGGCTACCTTCTTCGCTGCTTTCTTAGGAGCAACTTTCTTAGCGGCCTTCTTTGGGGCAGCCTTGACAACGGGCTTTGCCACAATTTTTGGAGCTGGTTTTGGAGCTGGCTCAAGTTTGCGAGCACCGGAAATAACTTCTTTTAGACCCTTTGCTGGCAAGAAGCGTGGCTTCTTGCTCGCCTTGATCTGGATGGTCTCACCGGTAAATGGGTTTCGACCTTTACGTGCCTTGCGGTCAACTTTCTTGAACTTGCCGAAGTCGTTGATCATTACGTCTTCGCCTTTTGCCAAGTTACGGGTGATCGCGTCAAAAACGATATCAACAGCGTGTGCTGCTTCCTTCTTGCTGTCGTTGAAGTGTGGGGTCAACGAGGCAATGAATTGGGCCTTATTCATCAAATTCCCCTTATATTTACGCGTAAATGTTAAGCAATTGCTTAACACAGTTGGAAATTTACGCACTATTTCAAAATGAGTCCACCATTAAACACGCGTGTCGCACTTATTTATTTCTGCTCAATATTTTCTACGGTAGCAAAAAATGTTGATATTCACTGCTTTTTGCATATGAAAGAGTCCATAAATGTCTCAATAAATGGTAGAGACTTCTTATCAATGTGACGGCTTACACAGTGAAAACTCTCAATAATGAGCCTTACTCTGACCTATCTGGCTGGTTGCGTGAGAGGTTTGAAAGCAGGGCGAGTCTTTTCAAAGGTATCGATCGAGTCAGTCTGCTTCAAAGTAAGCCCAATATCGTCCAAACCTTCCATTAAGCGCCAACGCGTGTAGTCATCTATTACAAATGGGATGACAGATGAGGTTGCAGAGGTGTAAGAAACGGTCCGTTTTTCAAGGTTCACTTCGATCGGCATCGTAGGTTGCGCCTCAATTGCATCCCAGAGTGCTTCTACCTCTTCCTGCGGAAGAATAATCGTAAGAAGTCCGCCTTTGGCACTGTTTCCCTTGAAGATGTCGGCAAAGCGGGGTGAGATGACAACTCTGAATCCGTAATTCTGTAGCGCCCAGACGGCATGTTCACGCGAGGATCCGGTTCCAAAGTCAGCGCCAGCAACCAATATCGTTCCATTTTTAAATGATTCATTATTGAGAATGAACTCCGGATCCTTCCGCCACGCGGCGAAGAGGCCATCTTCGTAGCCCGAACGAGTGACGCGCTTGAGGTAGACCGCAGGAATGATCTGATCTGTATCAACATTGCTTCGGCGTAGCGGAACCCCTGTACCGGTATGAGTAACAAATTTATCCATGATTCTCGCGCCTTTCTAAAGATCTGCCGGTGATGAAAGAGTTCCACGTAGCGCAGTAGCAGCCGCCACTTGGGGGCTCACCAAGTGAGTACGACCACCCTTACCTTGGCGGCCTTCAAAATTGCGATTACTGGTGGATGCAGAGCGCTCCCCCGGGGCAAGCTGATCAGGGTTCATGCCAAGACACATCGAACAGCCTGCGTTTCGCCACTCCGCCCCAGCATTGATAAAGATCTGGTCCAGGCCCTCTGATTCGGCCTGCAGGCGGACTCGCGCCGAACCAGGAACGACCAACATTCGTAGGGTTGAGGATATCTTCTTGCCAGCCAAAATTGCCGCTGCACTTCGCAGGTCTTCAATGCGCCCGTTGGTGCATGAACCTAGAAAAACAGTGTCAATGGCGATGTTTTTCAGGGGCGTGCCTGCCTTGAGGTCCATGTAGACGAGTGCACGCTCGGCTGCGCCTCTCTCTTCAACATCAACTATCAATGCAGGATCTGGAACAACGCTTGTGAGTGGTGCACCTTGTGCGGGGTTGGTTCCCCACGTGACGAATGGTGCTAATTCATTGGCATTGATGGTGATTTCGACATCAAATCCCGCATCTGCATCCGTGAAAAGCGTGACCCAATATGCAAGAGCCGCATCCCAATCCTGCGGTGCATGTGGTTTTCCCTTGATATAAGCAAAGGTTTTCTCATCCGGTGCAATAAGACCAGCGCGAGCGCCGGCTTCAATCGACATATTGCACACGGTCATGCGGCCTTCCATGGAAAGCGCGCGAATGGCACTTCCCCGGTATTCGATGACATAACCCTGTCCGCCACCGGTTCCAATCTGAGCAATGACCGCCAAGATAATGTCCTTGGCTGTGACGCCAGGTTGCAATTCACCTTCGACATTGATGGCCATAGTTTTGGGACGAACGAGTGGAAGTGTTTGGGTAGCCAGAACATGCTCGACCTCGCTCGTGCCGATTCCAAAGGCGAGCGCGCCAAAAGCTCCGTGTGTGGAGGTATGTGAATCGCCGCAGACAATGGTCATACCTGGTTGAGTCAGACCCAATTGTGGTCCCACGACATGGACGATTCCCTGGTCAATATCCCCCAGAGAGTGAATTCGTACTCCAAAGTCTGCGCAGTTCTTTCGAAGCGTATCCACTTGAAGCTTGGAAACTGGGTCGGCAATCGGGCGATCAATATTCTGGGTCGGGGTGTTGTGATCCTCAGTCGCAATGGTGAGATCCGGGCGGCGTACTTTCCTGCCTGCCAGTCGGAGACCGTCAAATGCCTGGGCGCTCGTAACCTCATGGATGAGGTGGAGATCAATGTAGAGCAGGTCCGGTTCGCCCTCGGCACTACGCACAATGTGCTCCTGCCAGATCTTCTCCGCAAGTGTCTTTCCGAATGTCTTACTCGCCATCTGGTACTCCCAACCCACCGATTTTGCATCTCATACATTGAGATGTTAATATCGCATCGTGGATAGAAAGAATAGCGGAGTTGGCGTATTAGATAAAGCCGTAGCAATACTTACTACATTGGAATCGGGACCTCACTCCCTTGCAGAACTTGTGGCGGCAACAGGGATTGCACGTCCAACTGCACACCGCCTGGCAGTTGCACTTGAATTTCATCGCCTTGTCACGCGCGACCTGAGTGGTCGTTTCGTATTAGGCCCGCGCTCTGGCGAACTTGCCGCAGCCGCTGGTGAAGATCGTCTTCTTGCTGCGGCCGCACCTGCGCTTACTTCTCTACGCGATGCAACCGGGGAAAGTGCCCAATTGTACCGACGCCAAGGTGACCTCCGAATCTGTGTTGCAGTAGCCGAACGCGTCTCAGGTCTGCGCGATTCTGTTCCCATTGGAGCCGCATTAACAATGCAAGCGGGTTCTGCTGCGCAAGTACTTCTGGCGTGGGAGGACTCTGATCGCATCCACCGTGGACTTACCAACGCACGTTTCACCGCTGCGCAATTGGCTGCTGTTCGTCGTCGCGGTTGGGCACAGAGCATGGGAGAACGCGAAGCCGGCGTGGCTTCCGTTTCTGCACCTGTACGCGGTCCAAATGGAAAAGTCATCGCCGCGGTGAGTATCAGCGGTCCGATTGAGCGCCTTGGAAGACAACCGGGTCGTCTACATGCAGCAGTTGTTGCGGCTACCGCGGCTAGGCTCTCTGAACATTTAGAGAATTCAAATAAACCTTAAGGAAACGGCACGACCAAAATAATTTTCGTCCCTCGACCCGGTTTGCTCTCGATGATGAGCGAGCCTTTCAATAATTTTGTTCGCTCATCCATACCGCGAAGACCCAACCCTGTCTCCGTTGGCGGACCTAATGACGACATTCCACGCCCATTGTCGGCGATTGAGACCACCAGATTGCCATCATTAAAATTGAGCTCCACATTTACTTGAGTAGCTCCCGCGTGCCGTTCAACATTGTGCAGCGCCTCTTGCACGACTCTGAAAATTGGAAGCTCGAGACGCTCATCCAGTCTTTGGCGCGGGCCATGTACCTCAAGAATAACGGACATACCAGTACGGCTTTGCAGATCGGCCACCAACCATTCAATGGCGTCGATGAGGCCTAGGTCATCAAGCAAGGAGGGGCGCAAATCCCTACAGAATCGTCGAACACTCGACATCGTGCTGCTAAGAATTTCTTGAACCCGGAGCAACCGATTCTCTGCACCAACGAGATTCTCGCTTGAGGTCACCATCCCAATTTCAGTAATAGCCGTCGCTAACGACTGCAATGTATCGTCATGGAGTTCGCGGGATAAGCGCTTCCTCTCCTTCTCTTGGGCCTCACTAGCTAGCTCAATATAGATTTCTAAATTCTCTTTTGCTTTTTGCAGTCTCGCATTGGCTTCATGGG
Organism: Candidatus Nanopelagicaceae bacterium; assembly: GCA_041659345.1. GTDB lineage: Bacteria > Actinomycetota > Actinomycetes > Nanopelagicales > Nanopelagicaceae > QYPT01. The sequence continues at coordinate 5,020 of JBAZYI010000069.1, forward strand.
CCTCTGCTGCCGCATGATTCTCAAGCTCCACTCGATTGGCCACAATCATCGCGATTACACCAATAATCCCGAACTGGATTATTACTCCGAGCCGGGTGGTGGATTGATGCGAAAATATCTCAGGGATCCACAAGAGCAGCGCCCAGGCAAAAGTTGGACCCGCACCTTTGCGTCCAAAATTGAGTGCGGCATAAACAACTGGAACAAGGAAAGGCGAGACGGAGAGAATATATAATTCGGAATCAGTGACTAATATTCCAATTCTTTCGAGAAGTATGTGGCTGACATCTACGGCTAAGACAAGGGTCTGAATGATCCAAAATCGAGGGTCATCGAATGGAATTCCGATTTCGCGAAACCAATTTATTGCTCTGTGGAGTAAAGAGAAAGATTTCGATGAACTCATTACTTATCTTTTTCGGATAGTTGAATCCAATGGTGGAGAACCGCCTGAGTAACCGCTTCAGTTCGCGAAGAGACACCAAGTTTTTCGAAAACATTGCGCATATGGGCTTCGATCGTTCGGATACTCAAGAAAAGTTCTTTTGCAATGTTCTTATTTGTCAGGCCTCTTGCAGCAAGCTCTAGGACTTGTAATTCGCGATCACTCATTCCATGGGCAGAGTGCGAAGGATCCGAAATTCGAGTCAGTACACCTCTCGCGACAGTGGCGGAGAGTGCAGATCCCCCATTGGAGACTTTAACAACCGCATCCCTCAATTCACCCTCTTCTACGGTCTTGAGTAGATAGCCACTTGCGCCGGCTTGAAGGGCTGCATTCACATACTGATCGTCGTCGTAAACCGAGAGAATAATGATCTCGATTTCGGGAAAATCATTACTAATCTTCTGTGTGGCTTCGATACCGGTCATTCCGGGCATTGCAATATCCATCAAAATCACTTGGGGGCGCAATTTAGCTGCCAAATCGTAGGCTTGAAAGCCATCGCTACCCTCACCTACGACAGTAATCAGACCGTCGACCGTCTTGAGTCGCTCGCAAATACCCGCACGAAAAATCGGATGATCGTCCACGACGAGTACGCGAATGCCCGCTGTCCCCACTTGCGTATCACTCATTGAGCCCAAACCCCTTAGCCATCTTCACTTCTAGAAATAGTGCATCCCAAGTCAGTGACCCAAGTCAGTGATCTTGCCTAGTAATTGATGCTACACCAGAGATATTGGCGCCACCGCTATCAAAATCAGTAGGTGTTATCGCCGAGTAAGTGCGAGTGAACTACCGATGTGTCGCGAACACGCGTTCCTAAATAATTTGAGAGTGTGAAACCACAAATAGATCGACCAACTAGAAAGAGGAGATCATGTCTAAACCAATTGGCCTCGGGCGGAATGGGTATTCCAAGCGGGCCACCTTGAGTGCAGTAGCGCTAACCGCTGCCGCACTCCTCACGCTTACAGCTTGCGGGGGCGGATCCGACAATGCCGCTACCGATACTCCCGCCGACACCACAGTCACCTTAGTCGAGGCACTTCCAGCGGGCCAATGGATTTCCAATAGCGGAGATTTTAAAGAAGCAGCAAACTGGGACGTAGCAGAGATTGTGACAATTGACCTTGGCGATGGAGTCATCACACCTTCCAATCTTGAACTCGTTGCAGGCATGCCCTACGTCATTGAAATTTCAAATTCAGACACCGTGGAGCATGGTCTCTCGGCACTTGACTTCATGCGCTCTTCAGCTGTCCGTAAAGTTGAATCCCCCAGCGCTGAAATCAAAGTGACCCTCTTCAAAGAGATCTATGTACTACCTGGAAAGATGATGGAGCTCTTTGTTGTTCCCGTAATTCCTGGAGTCACAGCGATGGAAGGTCTAACCGACGGCGTGGCAGTATCCGGCATGACTGGCACCATTTCAGTGACCGGAGATGCGCCGACAACTCCAAAACCTGTGATTGATCCACTCAGTACGGTCGGAGAAGTAGCTGGTGCTGCAGGTCTGATTGAAGCTGCAAAGGCAACGTGGAGCACAGATGCAGCTGCAGTCACGGTTGAAATGATGGATAACGGTGATGCCCATTTCTTTTCGCCAAAGGTCATCGAATTAAAGCTCAATCAACCAGTCACGCTCACCTTCGCCAATAAAGGAATTCTACTTCACGTTTTCGATACTCCAGATTTCTTAGACACTTGTGCATTCTGGAAAATTGTTAACGCCGAAGGAACAGTCTTTGGTGGGAAGGCACGCCCAGCAGATCTCGAAGCTGGAGGTGTATCGAACCTGTACATCATTCCTACCAAGGCTGGAACGTACACCTTGGGCGATGAAGCACCTGAGATGGCCAGCATGAAAGCAACAATCGTCGTTAAGTAATCACATTAGGCCTCTTGAGGGGCAGCACATCTGC
>JBAZYI010000070.1:0-7373 GCA_041659345.1 Candidatus Nanopelagicaceae bacterium
AAACCAAAGGGTATTTTCCACACGACTGGTGGCTACTTAACTCAGGTCGCATTCACCCACAAAATGGTCTTTGATCTCAAGCCCGAAACAGACGTCTTCTGGTGCACCGCGGATATCGGATGGGTTACTGGTCACTCGTACGTTGTTTACGGACCCCTCATGAATGGCGCTACCCAAGTGATGTACGAAGGCACTCCGGACACTCCTCACAAGGGCCGAATTTTTGAATTGATTGCAAAGTACAAAGTTTCAATTCTCTACACCGCGCCGACTCTCATCCGCACGTGGATGAAGTGGGGCGATGAATTTCCTCGATCTCATGACTTGTCATCACTACGTTTGCTCGGAAGTGTTGGTGAACCAATCAACCCTGAAGCATGGATGTGGTACCACAACCTCATCGGAGGAGGACGCTGCCCTATCGTGGATACCTGGTGGCAGACCGAAACTGGTGCAATCATGATTTCACCACTACCTGGCATCACCGCAAGTAAGCCTGGCTCTGCCATGCGACCCCTTCCAGGTATCAGCGTGAAAGTAGTCAATGAGAAGGCTGAACCAGTAGCTAATGGCCACGGTGGCTACTTGATTATTGATCAACCATGGCCATCAATGTTGCGCGGAATTTGGGGAGAACCCGCGCGCTACAAGGAAAACTACTGGTCGAAATTTGATGACCTCTACTTTGCAGGAGACGGCGCCAAACTCGATGACGACGGAGCGATTTGGTTGCTCGGTCGAGTCGACGATGTCATGAACGTTTCAGGCCACCGCATCTCCACAACTGAAGTTGAATCGGCTCTTGTATCTCACGAGGCAGTTGCAGAAGCTGCAGTGGTTGGAGCATCGGATGCCATGACTGGGCAAGGAATTGTTGCCTTCGTTATTCTGCGTTCTGGAATTGCTCACGCTGAAGGCAATGAGTTAATTGCGCAATTGCGAAATCACGTGGCTAAAGAAATCGGGCCTATCGCCAAACCTCGACAGATCATTTTAGTCGCCGAACTTCCAAAAACTCGAAGCGGAAAAATTATGCGAAGGCTTCTCCAAGACGTGGCAGAAAATCGGGTCGTTGGAGACTCCACAACACTGGCTGATCCAAACATCATGAAGTTAATCTCGGAGGGACTCCAGAGCGCTACAACTGAGGAATAGCGTTTAAGTTCTTCTCAATCTCCGCGCGAAAATCGGTGACGAACGTCGGCATCTTCTCGTTAATTTTTGGGTAGATCGTGCTTTCAGAAACCGCGCTCCTTGCCGCACTCCATGGTGACCAGAGAATTACGGAGATCACGAGGTAAGAAATTACAGTCACGCGCAATAACTCCAATACAACCCCAGCCAGGGAATCAATAAATCGAAGCGGACTCCACAGAAGTCTTGCTCGGAAGAACTGGGCTAATGCGCCAAACAGGCGTCGCCCAAGTTCGGCCATAATGAAGATCGCGAGAAGAGTCGCGCCAAATCGATTGAGGGCACTGTGCACCTCTGCGGCGAATCGAAGCGCCAGGGCCAGCCCCAAGACACCTCCACCGATGTAGCCAACGGTTGAAAAGACTGTGTGGAGAAATCCCCTTCGAAAACCTGTAATGACGCCAAGAATTGCGAGGATAATCAGAACTACGTCTATAAACATGACGCTAACCTACGGTGATATTGAGGTATTTACGTGTCAGAGTCCGTAATTCCGCTTCACTTCGCAACACGCCTATCTTCTTATAAACGACCTTGCCCGAAGGATCGATAAACCAAGTGACGGGAACTCCCATTCCGAGGAGCCCCCTGGTCCGCCCATCTGGGTCGATTAAGTTTGGCCAGGTCATCCCGTTCTCAATCACAAAATTGATCGCGTCGGCCCGCTTCGCCTCTTCAACGTTGACCCCGAGAAGTTGGATTTGGGTCTTGGCTTTCGAGTAAAAAGACCGCAAGATCGGCATTTCCTCCTTACACGGAGCACACCACGAACCCCACACATTGAGAATCAATGGTCCCTGCAATTGTTTGAGGTGAATTGTGGACTTTCCGTCAAGGCATGGAATCTCAACTCCCTTATTAGATGAAGAGAGCGGGATGCTCTGGCACCCAACGACGGTTCCCAGTTCTGACACAGCGGTGGACTGAGATTTACATCCGGTTAAGACGATTAAGGAAATCGTAAAAAAGGTTACGGCTTTTCGGCGATTCATCGAAAATCCGAATCTGATTTGACCAACGCGCGCGCTCGTACTGGATCCATTTCGCCGATCCCAACCGACGGGCAAATTTTGGCAAGTGGGCAGACTCCGCATGCTGGTTTACGCGAGTGGCAGATCCGCCGACCATGCCAAATCATCCGCTGAGACAAGTTTGTCCATTCCTGTTGAGGTATCAGTGCGGCTACATCGCGCTCGATCTTTACTGGGTCTAGTGACTGACTCCAGTGAAAGCGTCGACTCAATCGGCCAAAGTGCGTATCCACGGTAATGCCTGGAATATCAAAGGCATGCCCCAACACGACATTTGCAGTTTTTCGGCCAACTCCAGGAAGAGTCACCAGCTCCTCCAGAGTGCGAGGAACCTTGCCGTTGAATTCGGAGTCAATCTTGATCGCCAGACCTTTTATATTCCTAGCTTTGGCTCGGAAGAATCCCGTGGAGTGCACGAGTTCCTCGATTTCAAGAAGATCCCCATGAGCAAAATCCTTTGCTGTTCGGTACTTCCGAAAGAGGGCGGGAGTCACCTTATTCACCCTCTTATCCGTGCACTGAGCAGAGAGGACCGTGGCGACCAAAAGCTGAAGTGGGTTCTTAAAATCCAGTTCGCAGTGCACCTCGGGGTAGGTCTTGGAGAGGATCCGGTAAATCGAGCGAGCGCTCTTCACGGATTGCGGATCAGTCTTCACGCGTCAGAGGCTACGCGTCAGGGGGCCCAGGGTGAAACTTTGGTCCATTTCCTAGTAAAGTCCCCCCGTGACTCAAGACGAAGCGATCGTTCGCCGCGCCCCCCTATTTACCGCCCTGGATGACGCCGCAGCCGCATCCTTACGTGCCTCCATGGACACGGTGCGACTCCCTAAAGGTGCGACGCTCTTCTCTGAAGGCGACGAGGGACATCATCTTTACGTAATCATTGAAGGTAAATTGAAGCTAGGTACCTCAAGCGGAGATGGTCGAGAGAATTTACTTTCAATTCTTGGACCGGGCGAAATGTTTGGCGAACTCTCCCTTTTCGATGCAGGCCCACGCACCGCAACTGCGACCGCAGTCACTGACGTTCGACTCCTAAGTCTCGGACACGATCAAGTTATTCCGTGGGTCACTCGACACCCACAAGTTGCACTCGATTTGCTAGAGCGATTGGCGCAGAGATTGCGCCGCACCAATGAAGTTGTTGGTGATCTAGTTTTCTCTGACGTTCCGGGTCGTGTTGCAAAAGCACTCATGGATCTCGGTGATCGCTTTGGAAAAGAGACCGATGAAGGTCTTTACGTTAACCACGACCTCACGCAAGAAGAACTCGCACAACTCGTCGGCGCTTCGCGCGAAACGGTGAACAAGGCACTTGCAGATTTCGCAAGTCGCAATTGGATCCGACTCGACGGCCGTGCAGTCCTTATTATTGATGTCGATCGTTTGAACAAGCGCGGGCGTTAATTACCCACGCAGTTCAACAGTGAGTTCGACCTCCACGGGTGAATCCATCGGCAATTCAGCGATTCCCACTGCTGATCGCGCATGCTTTCCTGCTTCGCCCCAAATGTGAAGGAAGAGTTCGCTCACACCATTTACAACCGCCGGTTGATTTATAAAGCCTGCTACTCCATTTACGTAACCAACAACTCGAACGATCCTTACAATGTCATCGACGCTTGCAACGGTCTCTACGGCACCCAAACAATTTAGTGCGCAAATCTGAGCCAGCGCCTTAGCCTCTTCGACGCTAACCGCACCGCCAACTTTGCCCGTGAGAGAAATCTTCCCATCAACAAGGGGGAGTTGCCCTGCAGTGAAAACCAAATTGCCAGTACGCACCGCTGGTACATAGGCTGCAATAGGTTTGGCAGCAACTGGAAGTTCTAAGCCGAGTTCGGCAAGTTTTGCGCGTACGTTGGTCATTTGATCTCTCTCTTCATATATGCGACTAGTTGATCTCCACCACCGGGCCCCGGAATTACCTGCACCAATTCCCAACCTTCAGAACCCCAGTTGTCAAGGATCTGTTTGGTTGCATGCGTCAATAACGGAACTGTCACGTATTCAAATTTCATTCCACACCTTCTCTATTTTTGGTCTCGCGTTTTGGTTTACCGTAAAAAATTATTTGGAGAGCGCTTCCCGTACGGCCGCAGAGACTGTACCGCCATCTGCTTTGCCCGCGATCTTAGGTGAGAGCACTTTCATCACGAGTCCCATACCGGCCGGCCCTGATGCACCAGTTTCTGCGATTGCCTCGGCAATCATCTCCTTCAATTTCTCATCACTTAGTTGTTCGGGAAGATACTTCGCAATCACTTCACCTTCTGCTCGTTCTAGGGCTGCCTTCTCGGGACGTTCTCCAGTTTCAAAAGCCTCTGCGGCCTCACGGCGCTTCTTTGCTTCGCGCGAGAGGACGGTGATGATTTCTGCCTCACTCAACTCGCGAGCGCTCTTGCCGGAGACTTCCTCATTGGTGATTGCCGTGAGAATCATTCGGATTGTGCCCGAGGTCAATTCATCGCGAGACCGAATTGCCTGGGTCAGATCGGTTCGGAGTGTTTCTTTAAGTCCCATAGCGGTATCTTCTCATGTCACGGAATAGGAGTTGGCATGGGTTTCGTAGTGCGAGAGGCTGAAATGCCGATCCTTCCTGCTGGGCGCAACCCGATCCGAATCCTGCATTTCTCTGACTTGCACCTCACATCTGGTCGAAAGCGCGAGATTTCGGATATTAAGAGTTTTATTCAACTCCAACCCGACCTCGTGATCAGTACAGGCGATTTTCTGGGCTCTATTGATGCTGTGCCAATTGCTCTGGATGCACTCGATGAGTTGCTCGATATTCCGGGTCTGTTCGTATTTGGTTCAAATGACTACTTCGCTCCTCGACTGAAGAATCCTCTCTCATATCTCACGCCAGACCATGGAAAGCGCATCCATGGAGAGCCACTGCCTTGGCATGAGCTTGCCGAGGGGCTCGCCAGTCGAGGATGGCGAAACCTCAACTTCTCGCGGGCACTCCTGAGCGTCAATGGAAACATCATTGAAGCGCGGGGCACCGATGACGCCCATCTAAACCGCGATGACTATTCCCTTGTGGCTGGCCAACCGGATTCAACTGCAGATATAGCCATAGGCGTGACTCACGCGCCTTATCTTCGAGTACTTGATGCGATGCGAGATGACGACCTAGATGCCATCTTTGCTGGACACACACATGGTGGACAGGTTCGCCTGCCCTGGATCGGTGGAAGCAAAGCCCTAACAACCAACTGCGATCTGCCAACCTGGAGAGCGCGAGGTCTCACGCGCTTTGGAAAAGAGCCATGGCTCAATGTTTCTGCTGGCATGGGGACAAGTCCGTACGCACGGATACGCGTTGCAAGTCCACCCGAGGTCTCACTCGTAACATTAACTGCGTCGGGGTGACTGGATTTGAACCTGCGACCTCGTCGTCCCGAACGACGCGCGCTACCAAGCTGCGCCACACCCCGTTAAATCAATACTACGTTCGAGCCAAAGAACACCACACCCCGAATAACGGAAAGTGTATGTGGCTATTGGGGCGAACTCAAGAGCGGCTTTTGAACAGAGAATGTCCAAAAAGGCTCGACCTCTGAAAAGTGCAAGGTGGATAAATCAAAGCCGGCTCCACGCACCATCTCAGTGATCTGAGCTTTAGTGAAACGTTGCTCCAGTGATGTCCCGAATCGATCGAAAGCATCATTTCGCATGACGTAATAAGTCATATCTTGATAATGATGCAACGGAACATTGTGTGGATTTACTCCAACTTTCTTCAGCACTTTAGATACTCTCGCAAAAGGAAAGTAAATAAGTAAAGCAATAAGTTCGCATACCAATCGCCTTGGGATGTAGGGCAACTTTGAAATCATGAACCTCAATCGGTTTGAGACTCGCCAAATCATTCGGTAGTAGGACGGCTTGTCATCCAGTGCATAGTACAAATAGCAGAGAAAATACCCACCCGGCTTCATTTTTTTGTAGATATCTTTCACACCGCGCATGGTGTCGGGGATGTGGTGGAGGACTCCGAGTGAGACAGCTAGGTCAAGAGATTCTGCAGGGACTGAATTTTCAGAGACGCTCTGGTTGAGGATATGCACCTTCTCATTCTTGGCGAACCGCTCTTCAAGAAGCGCAAATGATTCGATACCTGGCTCGACCAGCCATAACTCCTTAGCAAAATCCAAGAAGAAATGAGCCCAACGACCACTGCCGGCACCAAAGTCGGCAATGAGCATGTCCGTGCGCGCTTTTACTTCCATAGGGAGCGCGTGAAGGTAAGCGGAGAACTGTTCGCGAAGTTCTTCTAGCTGACCAGCATCAAGATAATTAAACGCTTTCCATTCTCCGCCGAAGTGAGAAATGACGTGTTCGTCTCGATTCTGATCTTTGCTCACGGAGAATTACTCGCTGAGTTCTTGGGCAAGTAGTTCGGCAATTTGTGCCGTATTCAGTGCGGCACCTTTACGTAAATTGTCGCCGCATACGAAGAGGTCTAGTGCCATTGGATCATCAAGACTCTTGCGGACTCGACCAACCCATGTTGGATCAGTCCCGACAACATCTGCGGGCGTTGGAAATTTATGGTTGATCGGATCATCGACCAACTTCACCCCAGCGGCATTCTGCAAAATATCCTGCGCGGCAGTGCGCGATGGTTCTTTTCCAAAGACTGCATGTACGGTCAGAGAGTGCGTGGTGACAACTGGAACTCGCACGCACGTTGCTGAAACCTTAAGATTCGGAAGGCCAAGAATCTTTCGTGACTCGTTACGCACTTTGAGTTCTTCCGAGGAATATCCATCTGCTTTAAGCGAACCCGCCCACGGCACTACGTTGAGAGCCAGCGGTGCAGGAAATGGTCCTAGGTCAGAAATCTTTGAACGGATATCGCCTGCGATAGTGCCAGCGTCCGTCCCTGCAAGAATCTCCATTTGCTCACGTAGTGTGTCAATGCCAGCTTGCCCTGCACCCGACGCGGCCTGGTACGACGAGACAACCAATTCCTTTAATTCATACTCACGGTGCAAGGCTCCTAACGCCACAATCATCGTGAGAGTTGTGCAATTTGGATTGGAGATGATGCCACGCGGACGCTTCTGAGCGTCAAGTGGATTTACTTCAGGAACCACGAGCGGAACATCCTCATCCATGCGAAACGCACCAGAGTTA
>JBAZYI010000071.1:0-6904 GCA_041659345.1 Candidatus Nanopelagicaceae bacterium
AGAAATGTCGTCGAGTGCACCAGAAATCATCAACGCAACAGTTGAGATACCAGCCTCTGCCAAACTCGCCGAAGTTCTCTCCTTGGAACCACCTGTCACTGGCGGGCGTCCCGAACTCACAGAAGCTCAAATCATTGTCTCTGGTGGTCGCGGGACTAATGGTGATTTCTCCCCAGTGGAAACATTCGCAGATCTCCTTGGTGCCGCAGTCGGCGCATCGCGCGCCGCGACTGATGCAGGGTGGTACCCGCACTCCCATCAAGTGGGACAGACAGGTAAGACCGTCAGTCCGCAACTCTACGTTGCCTGCGGAATTTCCGGTGCGATACAGCATCGGGCGGGCATGCAGACCAGCAAGACAATTGTTGTAATTAATAAGGATCCTGACGCTCCCATCTTTGAATTAGCTGATTTCGGCGTAGTGGGGGATCTCTTTGCGGTCCTGCCTCAGGCCAGCGAAGGCGTGCGAGCCCGCAAGTCCTAGACTTGCCCTATGTCCATTTATCTCGACCACGCTGCAACGACACCGATGGTGGATGGTGCGATCGAGACTATGACTGTACAGATGAGGAAGTTGGGCAACCCCTCCAGCCTGCACACTCACGGCCGCGCCATCCGGAAGGAAATCGAGGAAGCGCGCGAAGTAGTCGCTACCTCAATCGGGTCGCTTCCCAGCGAAGTCATCTTCACTGCCTCCGGCACTGAGGCAAATAACACCGCCCTGAAGGGGCTTTTCTGGGCTGGTCAGAAAATTGGTCGCAACCTCATCGTCATCTCCGCGATTGAGCATCACGCAATCCTTGACCCAGCGCAGTGGCTGGTCGAACATGAAGGTGCCGAACTAGTCAAGATCGGTGTGGACTCCAATGGGGTTCTCAATATTGGCGAACTTACCAATCTCATCGCGCAGCGCGGAGATGAGGTTGCCGTCATATCGGTGATGGCTTCAAATAATGAAACAGGAGTGGTCCAACCGATCGCTGAAGTTGTTGAGTTGGCAAAGATCAATTCCATACCAGTGCACTGCGATGCGGTGCAGAGTTTCGGAAAAGTGCCACTTTCCTTTAGCGAACTTGGACTTACCGCACTCACATTGAGTGCACACAAAATCGGTGGACCATTTGGCATCGGCGTCCTTGTGTTGCGTCGGGCAGTAGAGATTCCGGCCTTGCTTCACGGTGGGGGACAGGAGCGCGAGATTCGAAGTGGCACATTGAATGCCCCTTCGATTCTTGCATTTTCTGCTGCTGTCAAGGAATCGGTGGAAACATTTGAGGTACGTAATTTTCGAGTCGAACAAATTCGAGATGACTTTGCCCGGCGGATAGTGGAAGTCATTCCTGATGCCTATATCAATGGAATTGAAGCCACGCGCCTTCCTGGAATCATCAACGTCACTTTCCCCGGCACCGAAAGCGATACGTTGTTGTTGCTACTAGATGCCGAAGGGATTTCATGCTCGACAGGATCGGCATCCAGCGCAGGAGTTCACCGACCAAGCCATGTCCTATTGGCGATGGGGCACACGGAGACGAGTGCGATGTCGAGCCTTCGGTTCTCACTTGGCACAATGACAACATTCGAAGAGATCGACGAGACACTCCGTGTTCTTCCCTCGGTTATTGATCGCGGACGGATGGCTAATCTTCGATGAAACTGATCGCGGCAATGAGTGGCGGCGTCGACTCAGCGGTGGCTGCTGCCCGCGCGGTTGAGGCGGGCCACGACGTCATTGGCGTCCACCTGGCGCTCTCATCCAACCCACAGAAGTACCGTTCTGGCGCGCGCGGGTGCTGCACGGTTGAGGATTCGCACGATGCCAGGCGCGCGGCCGATGTCATCGGCATACCTTTCTATATATGGGATATGGCGCAAGAGTTTCATGAGGAGGTAGTTGAGAATTTCCTGGCTGAATATGCGGCAGGTCGTACCCCGAACCCATGCTTGCGATGCAATGAGAAGATTAAATTCGCCGCTGTTCTAGATCGTGCGCGTGCCATGAATTTCGACGGCGTAGTCACTGGTCATTACGCGATCACCAAAGAGGGCCCGATTGGCAAGACACTCCATCGGGCGATTGATGAGACGAAGGATCAGTCCTACGTTCTTTCGGTTCTTACGGTTGAGCAGATTCAAGGCGCAATTTTCCCGCTGGGTGATACCCGGAAAACGGATATCCGTAAGGAAGCGGAGGCGCGCGGACTCTTTGTGGCCAACAAACCCGACAGTCACGACATCTGTTTTGTACCGACCGGAGATAACGCGGGTTGGTTGCGCGATCGGTTGGGCAGCGAGACTGGGCCGATTGTCGATCAAGCGGGGCACCAAGTCGGCCAGCATAAAGGGGCATACACGTACACAATCGGACAGCGGCGTGGATTGGGACTTTCAGTGCCGACCATTGATGGCTCGCCGCGCTTTGTTCTCAAAGTCGAGCCCGAGACAAACACTGTTGTCGTAGGGTCGCGAGAAGATTTAGCCGTGTCAACAATGGTGGGTGAGAACCCCGTCTGGTGCGGACCTGCGGTCGACAACACACCAACTCGAGGATTCGTGCAGATCCGTGCTCACGGTCAGCCGCTTGCCTGTACCTATCATTTTGATGGTGAGTTATTGACGGCCCAACTCGACGAGCCGATTTTTGGCCTGGCAACCGGACAAGCGATGGCAATTTATGATGGGGATCGCGTGGTGGGGTCGGCAACTATTTGCCAGACTCATTCATGAGTGTGCAAGTGCGTCACCGGATTGCAGAATTAAGCGAGCAGATTCGAGATCATCAATTTCGCTATTACGTGATGGATTCTCCTGTCATAACAGATGCGGAATTTGATTCTCTTCTCAAAGAACTTTCCGATTTGGAGGCGAAGCATCCAGAGCTGCGCGAAGTAGATTCTCCAACGCAGAATATCGGCGGTGGATTTGCGACTCACTTCGAGCAGCACAACCACCGCGAGAAGATGATGAGCCTGGACAACGTCTTCGATATGGACGAATTGAATTCTTGGTTCGAAAGGGCCGAGAAGAGCGGTGATATTTCGCAATGGCTCTGCGAACTCAAGGTGGACGGGCTGGCAATCAATCTCCTCTACGAAAACGGTCTTCTTACGCGTGCACTCACCCGCGGAAATGGTGAGACGGGCGAAGATGTGACTCTCAACGTCAAAACTATCCGTAATCTTCCGCACAAATTGGTCGGTGAGAATCTTCCGACACTCATTGAAATTCGTGGAGAAGTCTTCTTCCCCTTGGCTGCTTTTGCTGAGCTCAATGCCTCGTTAGAGGAATCAGGGAAAGCGCTTTTCGCTAATCCACGAAATGCTGCTGCAGGGTCGCTTCGCCAGAAAGATCCACGAGTGACTGCCGAACGTCCGCTCAGTGTCGTCGTCCATGGCGTAGGTGCCTGCGAGGGTCACGAATTCGCTTCGCAGAGTGATGCATACGAAACGCTCAAGGCGTGGGGGTTGCCGACCAGTGATCGTTACAAAGTTTTTGCGAAGAAATCCGAAGTAATTAAGTACATCGAAAATTTCCAGACGCATCGCCATGATCTCGAACATGAGATTGATGGGGTGGTGGTCAAAGTCAATTTCTTTGCGGAGCAAGAAAGTCTTGGCGTCACTTCGCGAGCTCCAAAGTGGGCCATCGCTTATAAGTATCCGCCCGAAGAGGTCGTGACCAAACTCCTCGATATAAAGGTCAGCGTTGGTCGGACAGGCCGTGTCACTCCTTACGCATTCATGGAGCCGGTCAAAGTCGCCGGTTCGACCGTTACCAATGCGACCTTGCACAATGCCCAAGAAGTTGAGCGCAAGGCTATTCTGATTGGAGACACCGTCGTCATTCGCAAAGCAGGCGACGTCATCCCTGAAGTTCTCGGCCCTGTGATTGAGCGACGCACCGGCAAAGAGAAGCCTTTTGTTATGCCGACCAACTGTCCTGAGTGTGGCTCAGAGCTTCGGGCGATCTCCGAAGGTGACATTGATATCCGCTGTCCCAATACTCAGTTCTGCCCGGCGCAATTGCGGGAGCGGATCTTCTATATTGGTTCGCGCTCTGCTCTTGATATTGATGTGCTGGGCTACGAAGCTGCGCAGGCTCTTCTGAGTGATCAGATTATTAAGGATGAATCCGATCTCTTTGCGCTGACGGCAGAGAAATTGTCAAACTCAGCTTTCTTTCGAAAGAAGGACGGAACACCTGCGGCCAATGTTGAAAAACTCCTTGCTGCTCTGCAAGAAGCAAGGAGCCGTCCACTCTGGCGAGTGCTCGTTGCACTTTCTATCCGCCACGTCGGCCCGACTGCCGCCCAAGCGCTTGCCTCATCTTTTGGAAGTATGGATGCAATTTCACAAGCCAGTGCGGAGCAACTAGCCGATGTTGAAGGCGTCGGTCCAACTATTGCTGATGCGGTTGTCGAATGGTTCGGCCAAGAATGGCACCGCGCGATTGTTTCCAAATGGGCCGATGCTGGGGTGCGAATCGTCAACGAAAGCGCATTAGCAGTGCCACAAACTTTGGCGGGGCTGACCTTCGTAGTCACTGGGGGATTGGAATCGTTCAATCGAGATGAAATCTCTGAGGTGATCGCCTCCCATGGCGGAAAGGCATCGAGTTCGGTTTCTGGAAAGACAAGTTATCTCTTGGTTGGCGCTGATCCTGGCTCCAAATTGGCGAAGGCACAGGAATTAGGGGTGCCGATTATCGACGAGGCGACCTTTAAAAAGATGTTGGTTGGCGGATAAATGGGGGCCTCAGGTAGGATCGGGCCATGATTTCACTAGCCAGTTCGGTGGCAGAAGTAGCACGAGTGCTACCTGCGCCGCCACTATTCTTTGGTCTTTTCGCATTTGGTCTGCTTTCGGTACTACTTTATTTAGTCCTCCGACTAGACCGGGATTAATTGTCCAACCGTGTTCGCATAGGCCTCTATGGCGGGACATTCGATCCAATCCATAACGGCCACCTTCACGTAATTCAGCAACTTTTCTCACTTGATATCGTCGATGAATTAATTCTCGTCCCTGCGGGCGAACCGTGGCTGCGCACTCGGACACCTTTTGCATCAGGGGATGACAGGCTGGCAATGGCACGGTTGGCGGTTAAGGAACTTCCTGAAAATATCCAATCTCGCGTCACGGTCAGCGATGTTGAAGTGAGTCGGTCGGGTCCCACCTATACGATCGACACAGTGCAGGAGTTGCAGGCAGGACGCCCTGAAGCCAAATGGCTTCTGATCCTCGGATCAGATGCGTACGAGAGCATCGAACAGTGGCACCGAAGCGCCGAACTCCAGGTGCTCATTGAGATTCTGGTCGTTGCCCGAGAAGGCAAAGGTCTAGATATACAGGCGTTGCCGATCTCGGCTTCGCAGATTCGCGCACAGATTCATACGAATCCGCCCGAAGTAAAAGAAATTCCCGAGTCAGTTTGGACCTACATAAAAGAGAGACACCTCTATGCCCGCAAGTAAAGAAGTTATTGCAAGTACTGAGATCGCAGCCCATGCAATTTTGGAGAAACTCGGTCGCGATCTCGTCGCCATCGATATGTCAGATCAGTTGGTTCTCTGTGAGGTCTTCTTGATCGCCACCGGCCAGAACATTCCGCAGGTTGAGGCAATCGCCGATGAGGTCGAGCGGAAAATGACAGAGGCAGGACAGAAGCCGGTTCGCCGTGAGAATGGCGCAGAGTGGATTCTTATTGATTACACCGATCTTGTGGTCCACATTCAGAGCCAAGAACTGCGCAATTACTACATGCTCGATCGTCTCTGGAATGACTGCCCGAAGATCAGTTTGGAAGCAGTGAAGCAGGCGCATATCCATGCCTAATGGAAATCGAGTAGTTCTCTGGCGCCACGGTCAAACAGACTGGAATATCAACAATAGGTTTCAAGGCCACTCTGATATTCCATTAAATGAGGTCGGCAAATACCAAGCCGAACACGCCGCTCGCTTATTGGCAGATATGCAACCCACCAAGATTATTTCTAGTGATCTACAGAGAGCCCATGTGACGGCGCAGGCCTTGTCTGCTCTCACCAAATTGCCAGTTGGGATCGATACTGATCTTCGCGAGACAAATGGCGGTAAATGGGAAGGCAAGACCGGAAAGGAAAATCGAGAGGAAGACTTCGCCAACTTCGTAAAATGGATTGATGGCGATGACAATCCCGCTGGTGAAACTGGGGAGCGTCGCACCGCTGTTGCAATACGTGCGGTCGGTGCCATCGAACGCGCATTGGCCGGAGGTGGCGATCAGCAAGTTCTCGTCGTGGCCACACACGGCGGTACAGCCCGTTGTGTTCTGGGCCATTTACTTGAGTTGCCACAATCTCACTGGGGTGTAATCGGTGGGCTTTCAAATGCTGCGTGGTCCATTCTTCAGATGAGTCCTAAGGGCTGGCATCTGGTCGAACACAATTCCGGTTCGATCCCAGAGCCTGTTTATGGCGAAGAGAGCGGCGCAGAGCCCAACGGGGAGAAATAAGCGATTCCATGCTGAGGGTGCTCGTGAGGTAAGGTCTGCCTTCGAAGTAAAAGTTTTACCGAGTAAATGGGGCTGTGGCGCAGCTGGTAGCGCACCTGCATGGCATGCAGGGGGTCAGGGGTTCAAATCCCCTCAGCTCCACTAAAAGTCTGGTATTAAAACCTCGGTCATGGTTAGTCCCGGGTCCACGCATGAACCTCTCGATTGAAACTTTTGTCGAAGTCGTAGCTGCTGAATCCTGACCGTTACAAAGCACCTGAAACCCGCCATTGATCACCAGATGTCGCTACGGTAGGACATCGCCTGCGCCAACGTTGATGGGTTCCATGAGGAGATTGATTTGGATCAAACGACTTCAAAGCAACAATGCAGAACCCGCGAGCGTCAGCTATGGGAAGCTGCCGACGCAGGA
>JBAZYI010000072.1:0-6848 GCA_041659345.1 Candidatus Nanopelagicaceae bacterium
CAACGTGGTTATCCGAAAGACCAATGCTGGTGTAGTCGTGGAAATGATAAATCCCCAGATGATGGCCGAGATTACTGAGGGACCTGAGATGGCTCAGATCGCTAATGAGGTCAGCGAGAAGCTTTCTGCAGCGCTAGCCAGCCTGAAGTAAGCCCATTTTGACGAGGGTAGGCCTCACGGCCTACCCTTACGTTCTCACCAAAGACCGCTGGTGCGGGAACTAAGAAATTAGTGCTCGCTTAAGTGTCAATAGACAGCCCGCGTAGGTTCACACGTTAAACCCGTGCGCATCTACGCGTATCGGGTTTATTGCATTTTAAAGCGACTTTTGTTTGAAATGTGCGTTACATGAGTGGCGCAGAGTGATCTATGACAGAAAGGTGAACCGAATGGCTCGCCCAGATAAAGCAGCAGCAGTTGCAGAACTGACGGAAGATTTCCGCACAGCCACAGCGACTGTCCTCACCGAGTATCGCGGTCTTTCCGTGACCTTGATGAAGAAACTTCGCCGCGACCTTGGTACAGAGACCAAGTACTCGGTGGTGAAGAACACCCTTACAAAGATTGCAGCAAAAGAAGCCGGCTTTGATGTTCCTGCAGAACTTCTTACCGGACCATCCGCTCTTGCATTCATTAAGGGTGACGCTATCGTCGCAGCAAAGAGCCTGCGCGATTTCGCTAAGGAAAATCCGTTCCTCGTTATCAAGGGTGGGATTTACGAAGGCAAGACCGTCACCGCAGCGGAGATTTACAAGTTAGCCGATTTGGAATCACGCGAAGTCCTCTTGGCCAAGCTCGCTGGCGCTATGAAGGCAACTATGGCAAATGCAATCCGCACCATTGATGCGCTCCGTATCAAAAAGGAAGAAGCAGAGGGTCCCGTTGCCGTAGCAGTTGAAGCAGTTGAAGCAGTTGAAGAGGCGCCAGTCGCTGAAGCAGCCGCAGATACGGTTGAAGAAGTAGTCGCCGAAGAGGCACCAGTAGTGACCGAAGAAGTTCAAACCCCAGTAGACGCAGCCGTTGAGGCAGCTGAAGAAGAGAAGGAATAAATCATGGCAAAACTCAGCACAGAAGACCTATTGGGTCAGTTCAAGGAAATGACATTGGTCGAGCTCTCAGATTTCGTCAAGTCATTTGAGACAGAATTCGACGTCAAGGCATCTGCTCCAGTAGCAGCTGCAGCAGCAGGTGGCGGAGCAGTCGAAGAAGCAGCAGCACAAGATGAGTTCACACTCACCTTGGAAAGCGCTGGTTCACAGAAGATTGCCGTTATCAAGGAAGTTCGCGCTATCAATTCAAGTCTCGGCTTGAAGGAAGCAAAGGACATCGTTGATGCTGCTCCTGCAGTATTGATTGAAAAGGGCACCAAAGATGCAGTTGAAAAGGCAAAGGCAGCTCTCGAAGCAGCCGGAGCAACTGTCACCGTCAAGTAATTGGTTCTACCCAGAACGCCCTCGCCGAAAGGTGAGGGCGTTCGGCATTTCGTTAGTTCTTCACAAAATCGCTTGACACACATATTTATGAGGCGCATAATTATTTGGTTTGACGCCTCTGAATTTTTGACGAGGAAGGGGAAGATTGTGAAGAAAGCTAAAGTGAAGTACACGTTGGGTCGAGACGTAGACCTCGACAAAGAAATTGTTCTGGACACGAACGGCCGACGAATTACCGAAGCAAGAGCACGGCAGATTGTTCGGGAAGTCCATGAACTTGCCGTGGGAAGACCATCACTATCAGCCCCCGGGGTTCATTCCCCTGAAATTAAGGCTCGAGTGCCAATGAAGTTGAAGAAATCACTACAGCGAGAGGCAAAGCGGCGAGGTCAAACTTCCTCAGAGCTGGTGCGTCAGGCGATTGAAGAGTTCCTGCGCACGGCCTAGCCATTTCAGGCTTAGGAAAGTCACTTTCATTCGCAAATAGGGCAAATCGGACATCCTCTATATCTGTAACAATTCTGCACAATCGCTGACAATGAGGCCGGGATTGTGGTAAAAGCCTCGGTTGGACATACGGGGGGCTCGCCCATTATCCTTGCCTTTCGCACAAATTCCTTTAGGTCAATGCATATAGCGGCTGAGACCTTTGTCCGTGCGTCACCAAATTCTGTTCGGAAGGACACCTCTTGGCCGCGTCTAAAACCAAATCCGTTGCACCTCGCCGTATTTCTTTCGCAAAGATCCGTGAACCACTTGAAGTACCTAATCTCTTAGCGCTCCAAATCGAGAGCGTCGACTGGCTACTAGGTAACGACGTCTGGCGTGCACGTTTAGCGAAAGCTGAAGTCACCAGCCGTGGCGAACTCCCTAAGCAATCTGGATTGGAAGAAATCTTTGAAGAGATTTCACCAATTGAGGATTTCCAGGGATCGATGAGTCTCTCATTTAGAGATCATCGATTTGAGCCACCCAAGTATTCAATCGAAGATTGCAAAGAGCGCGATATGACGTACTCGCAGCCGCTCTTCGTAACTGCAGAGTTCACCAACAACATCACCGGTGAAATCAAGTCGCAGACAGTTTTCATGGGCGATTTCCCCGTGATGACTCAGCGCGGAACATTTATCATCAATGGAACAGAGCGCGTTGTTGTTTCACAGCTCGTACGTTCGCCTGGTGTGTACTTCGAGCGCACAATCGAAAAGACTTCTGACAAAGATGTATATACGTCAAAGATCATTCCTGGCCGTGGCGCTTGGCTTGAATTCGAAGTTGATAAGAAGGATCTCGTTGGCGTTCGTATCGACCGCAAGCGTAAGCAATCAGTCACCGTCTTCTTGAAGGCACTCGGTTGGACTGAAGAGCAGATTCTTGAAGAGTTTGGCGAGTACGAATCAATTCGTGCGACTCTTGAAAAAGATAACGTCAAAACACAAGACGAAGCGCTGCTAGATATTTATCGCAAACTACGCCCTGGCGAGCCTCCAACAAAGGAAGCCGCTCAGAACTTGATCGAAAACCTTTACTTCAATCCAAAGCGCTATGACCTTGCAAAGGTCGGCCGCTTTAAGGTTAATAAGAAGCTCGGTCTTGACCTCGAACTCAAGCAGGGCTTGCTAACAATTTCAGACATTGTTGCGACCATCCGCTACCTCGTTGCACTCCACAAAGGCGAACTCCTTATGGAATATGGCCGCGAAGTACGCGTAGAAAAGGACGATATCGATCACTTCGGTAACCGTCGTCTTCGCACCGTAGGTGAATTGATCCAGAACCAGGTCCGTACCGGGCTATCGCGTATGGAGCGCGTTGTTCGCGAGCGTATGACGACTCAAGATGTTGAGGCGATTACTCCTCAGACCTTGATCAACATCCGCCCCGTGGTTGCCTCAATTAAGGAGTTCTTCGGAACATCCCAGTTGTCGCAGTTCATGGATCAGACCAACCCGCTTTCTGGTTTAACGCACAAGCGTCGTCTTTCAGCTCTTGGACCTGGTGGTCTCTCACGTGACCGTGCGGGCTTCGAAGTTCGTGACGTTCACCCTTCTCACTACGGACGTATGTGTCCGATTGAAACACCTGAAGGTCCAAACATCGGTCTGATCGGTTCACTTGCGACCTACGGTCGAGTCACTGCTTTCGGTTTCATTGAGACTCCTTACCGCAAGGTTTCCAAGGGCAAGGTAAGCGACTCTGTTGATTACCTAACTGCTGATGAAGAAGATGAGCACGTCATCGCACAGGCCAACGCGCCTTTGACTGATGACAATCACTTCTCTGAAGCTCGCGTACTTGTTCGTCGTCGTGGTGGCGAAGTCGAATACATTCCTGCCGAAGAAGTTGACTACATGGATGTTTCTCCACGCCAGATGGTTTCTGTTGCAACCGCAATGATTCCGTTCCTAGAGCACGATGATGCTAACCGCGCATTGATGGGTTCTAACATGATGCGCCAGTCTGTTCCGCTGATGCGTGCAGAGGCCCCACTCATCGGTACCGGCATGGAATTTCGTGCAGCAGTTGATGCAGGCGATGTCGTTGTTGCGACAAAGGCGGGCGTTGTTACTGAAGTAAGTGCCGACGAAGTCACCGTGATGGCTGATGACGCTACCTACCAGATGTATCCACTCTCTAAGTTCCGTCGCTCAAACCAGGGCACTTCCTACAACCAGAAGGTGATTGTCAGAGAAGGTCAACGCCTTGAACTTGGCGCAGTAATTGCTGATGGCCCATGTACCGAAAACGGTGAAATGGCCCTTGGTAAGAACTTGCTCGTGGCATTTATGTCATGGGAAGGCCACAACTACGAGGACGCAATCATTCTCTCTCAGCGTCTCGTGCAAGACGATGTACTTACCTCAATTCACATTGAGGAGTACGAAGTTGATGCGCGCGATACCAAGCTCGGTGCAGAAGAGATCACCCGCGACATCCCTAACGTCTCTGAAGAAGTTCTTGCCGATCTTGATGATCGCGGAATCATTCGGGTAGGCGCCGATGTTGTTCCTGGCGACATTCTGGTTGGAAAGGTAACGCCAAAGGGCGAAACCGAACTAACACCAGAAGAGCGTTTACTCCGTGCAATCTTCGGTGAGAAGGCTCGCGAAGTTCGCGATACCTCACTCAAGGTTCCACACGGTGAGTCCGGCAAGGTCATTGGCGTAAAGATCTTCGAAAGCGAAGAAGGCTTTGAGCTATCAGCCGGCGTCAACCAGCTCGTCCGTGTTTATGTTGCACAGAAGCGCAAGATTCAAGATGGTGACAAGCTCGCTGGTCGCCACGGTAATAAGGGTGTTATTTCAAAGATTCTTCCGCAAGAAGATATGCCATTCCTTGAAGACGGCACTCCAGTCGATGTCATCCTCAACCCACTCGGTGTTCCTGGTCGTATGAACGTCGGACAGGTTCTGGAAATGCACCTCGGTTGGGTGGCTAAAACAGGATGGGATCTTGGTGGAATCGATGAGGCTTGGCAGAAGCACCTCAAAGATATTGGTGCCGAAAAGGGCGCTCCTGGAACAAATCTTGCCACACCGGTTTTCGATGGTGCTCGCGAAGATGAGATCGCAGGACTTCTTTCAAGCACACTCGCAAACCGTGACGGTGTCCAACTAGTTGGCCAGAGTGGAAAAGCGCAACTCTTCGATGGTCGAAGTGGCGAGCCTTACCCGACTCCAATTTCAGTTGGCTACATGTATATCTTGAAACTCCATCACTTGGTAGATGACAAGATCCACGCACGTTCAACCGGTCCATACTCGATGATCACTCAGCAACCACTCGGTGGTAAAGCTCAGTTCGGTGGTCAGAGATTTGGTGAGATGGAAGTGTGGGCACTTGAGGCTTACGGTGCTGCATACACACTTCAGGAATTGCTCACCATCAAGTCCGATGACGTGCTCGGTCGCGTAAAGGTCTATGAAGCAATCGTTAAGGGCGAAAACATCCCTGAACCAGGTATCCCTGAGTCATTCAAGGTACTTATTAAGGAAATGCAGTCGCTCTGTCTCAATGTGGAAGTGCTCTCATCTGAAGGTATCGCAATCGAATTGCGTGACACTGACGAAGAAGTATTCCGTGCCGCCGAAGAGCTAGGTATCAACTTGTCACGAGTTGAGCCAAGCAGCGTTGAAGAAGTCTGAGGGGAGAGGGAATAACTATGTTAGACGTCAACTTTTTTGATGAACTGCGAATTGGTCTGGCCTCGGCCGACAACATTCGTGAGTGGTCCTTTGGAGAGGTAAAGAAGCCAGAGACCATCAACTACAGAACCCTCAAGCCTGAGAAGGACGGCCTATTCGACGAGAAGATCTTCGGACCGACTCGCGACTGGGAGTGCTACTGCGGTAAGTACAAGCGCGTACGCTTTAAGGGAATCATTTGCGAGCGTTGCGGAGTCGAAGTCACTCGCGCAAAGGTGCGCCGTGAGCGCATGGGTCACATCGAACTCGCCGCTCCTGTTACTCACATCTGGTACTTCAAGGGTGTTCCAAGCCGACTTGGCTACCTCCTCGATCTAGCTCCAAAAGATCTTGAGAAGGTAATTTACTTTGCTGCTTACATGATCACTGAGGTGGACAAGGAAGCCCGCGAAGAAGATATGCCACAACTTGAAAAGAAGTTGGCAAACGACATCCGCAAGATCGAGACAAAGCGCGATAACGAACTCGATGCACGTACAAAGAAGCTCGAAGCCGACCTCTCCGAATTGGAAGCAGAAGAAGCTAAAGCCGATATACGTCGCAAGGTTCGCGAAAGTGCAGAGCGTGAGCTCAAGCAGGTCCGCGATCGCTCACAACGCGAACTCGATCGTCTTGAGCAAGTATGGACTCGTTTCAAGAACCTCAAGGTTCAAGATCTTGAAGGCGATGAGACTCTCTATCGTGAAATGAAGGATCGATACGGGATGTACTTCAAGGGTGACATGGGAGCCGCTGCAATCAAGCGTCGCCTAGAGACTTTTGACCTCGAAGCCGAATACAAGATCCTCAACGATTTGAGCGAGAACGGCAAAGGTCAGAAGAAGACCCGCGCGATCAAGCGCCTCAAAGTTGTAAACGCATTCCTGACCACGAGCAATCATCCGGCATCCATGGTGCTTGATGCAGTTCCGGTTATTCCGCCAGATCTACGTCCAATGGTTCAACTCGATGGTGGCCGCTTCGCGACTTCAGATCTCAACGATCTCTATCGCCGCGTCATCAACCGTAATAACCGTTTGAAGCGTCTTGCCGATCTTGGTGCTCCGGAGATCATCGTCAACAACGAGAAGCGCATGCTTCAAGAAGCGGTTGATGCTCTCTTCGACAACGGCCGTCGTGGTCGCCCAGTTACCGGTCCTGGTAACCGTGCACTCAAGTCGTTGTCCGACATGCTCAAGGGCAAGCAAGGCCGTTTCCGTCAGAACTTGCC